>NZ_JBSIUM010000008.1:0-95923 GCF_054052285.1 Pasteurella sp. P03HT | reverse complement strand
TCGATTCCGTTTAGACCGGGATCGCCTTGTGCTCCCGGCGCTCCATCTTGCCCCGGCGGTCCCGGTGGGCCGGCGGTAAGGCTAATTTCTTGGATTCTTTGCTCAAGCTCATTTGTTTTTCGCAAAATACTACGCACTTTCTCACTCACAGCGTGAGCGAAGTCTGCTAATCGTTGATTTAAACTAGCCATCAATTTGCTCCAATTTACTATTAAAGATTGCGACTAAATCAATAACATCATCAAGATTATTTAATTGATTAGATGAAGAAGTGTCATCGATTTTCTCTGCTACTTCTTTAAATTCGCAAGAAAATTCAGAATATTTTTTACCGATCACAACCGGCCACTTACCGCAAACAACCTTTTTTTTCTGCTTAGTAAGCGGATCGATAAAGTAAAACGGCGTTACTCCGCCGTGTTTACGCAAAAATTCATCTACTTGATTTGCTTCTTCATTTTTAACTTTCACAACAACAGAAATCATTCTAAGCATATTATTAATGCCGGCTTTCTGTCGTTGTGTGTAGCCGTCTCCAAAATCTCGTTCATAGACCTTAGGCGCGTTGTCAACGCTCATCTCCGGTCTAACGCACCATTTAAACTCTTCTGTCATTGAGAAAATACCCCACCCGGTCTAAGATTTTCTTGAATAGCTTCGTTTGCTTCATTTCGAGCAATATCTCGCACAAGTTCGATCGTGATTTCAAGCTGTCCGTCTTTTTGCTGTGAGCTCACTTTCGCTTTTGCTGGCTCACCGTTATTAATCACATTCACTGAGATTCCCGGTGCGCTTGCTTGAATCGAAGAAGTCGGCAATCTCGGAATAGATACGCCACCACCATTTGAGAATCCTTTTTTCCCGTAATTCAGGAAATTGAGATAACCCAAGCCAAGTCTAGCAGTAGCTTCTTTCGTGATTACATACTCACCCTTGTGAACAATCCCCGCCGGCTGATACTTGCCGCCGTCGCCTGTATAACCACCGCTGGAAAAGCTCATTGTTACACTTTGGATAGTAGACACAATATTTGCAGTTTCAGCTGCAACTTTAGCATAAGCGGCAAGGTTAGCTGGATAGGGCAGTTTAGATGCTTCTGAGAATGCAAGCTGAATATTAACTAAAGATTGTGCAACAGCAAAAGCTTTACTTACTGCGAACATTGCCTTATATGCTGCAGATTGCTTCCCTTGTGCGTTTGCCATTACATTTGCCATCGTATCAAATGCTGATGACATAAGAGAGGCTGACTGCGCATAGTAGTCCATTTCTTTATTTTTGCGCTCTTGATCATAACGGTCTTTAATTTCTTGAATCCGTGCTTGATGTTCTTCCTCTAAACCCTCTTTATTCGCATAGAACGCATTAATCAACGCAATTTCTTCCGCTTGTTTATTCGCTAAATCTTGGTTTGGATCAAATTGTCCTCTTAACTTAGCAAGGGGATCGACAGCATTTTGTGATACACCTTGCGCATAGTTTAAAGTCGCGGCGTCTACTGCACGTTGTGCTTGTTGGAGTGTTAATTCGTTTGCTTGTTGAAGTTCGCGAATGACTGCTATATCTTCTTCAAGTTTCGCTTTTAACCCAACCTCCGGCGCATACTGCGAAGCGAGATCAAGGCGTTGCTTGTTGAATTTCTGCGTGATAGCAAGTCGCGCAGATTCGTATTCTTCGTGCGACACAACGCCTTTTTGTCTGTGCTCTGCAAGTCGTTTGAACATTCGTTCTTCTTCAATGCCGATCGCTTTCAACGTGCTGCCGCTTTTTTCTCTTAGATCGTCATAGAATTTTAAGAAGTTCTCGCGACTGTTTTCACTCTTCCCGCCACCACTGCTTTTTAGATTCGTCTCAATTGTCTGCGTTTGCGTTTCGACATTGAATAACTTGTCTAGCTGCTTGCCCATGTCGAGCATTGTCTGCAGTTGTTGCGCTGATAGATTAATTGCCGCCGCTGCGCTTTGGGCTGCTGCGACATCACCACGCGCGATAGCGTTAAGCACTTCTGAGTATTCGCTACCTGTTACAGTGAGCGTTTCGTAAAGCCCAGAAAGGATAAACGATGCTTTCGCGTGACCCTGACTTTTCAAAGTCAAGACTTCTAAACGCTGTTGCATCGTCTGTGATTTTTCGTTGAGCTTTTTCTGCGCTTTAGCAAGATCAAGCACTTTATCGCTTGCGTTACCTGCACCCTCCGTAACAGAATCCAGAACCGACGGGACGCCAGCCAGAATCCACTCTGTTTCGCTTGATTCAATGCCGAGCAAGCGGAATTTTTCGCGAACATCATCTAGCGACTTACCGCTTGACAACATCGCTTGAGCAAGTGAGGTCAATCTGTTTTCTAAAACAGAAAATTCAATATTTGAGTTTTCTTTTAAAACTGTGAGTTGTGTCGTTAAGTCGTGAATCTCTTTTTGTACGCTATCCGGAACATCTAAGCCCGCGAGATTCCATTCGTTTTTTAACGTCTCGATATTAACGATTAGCTTTTGAATCTGACTGTCGATATTAGCTAACTCGTCTTGCTGTTCAGTGACTTTAATTGATAAAGTCGCTGCACTTAATCCCTCGTAGCTTTCCTTGAGTTTCTGATTCGCGCTTGCTGTATCGAGCGCTTTTTGTCGTGCTGATTCTGCTTGCGACGTGAAATACAATAATGCGCCACCAGCGATCACTGCTGCACCGACTGGACCGCCAAGTAGCGTCATCACGCTAGATAAACCGCGCGCCGCGACTGCTGCAAGATTGTTCGCCGCTGCTAAATTCTGTTTTGCTGTAACTTCAGCTTGAGAAAGTGCGATGATCTGTGCTGTCTGCGCTTTCATGCGTTCACGCAACGCAAAGCGCGTTTGCTCTGATTGCGCTAATTTATATTGAGCAACTAAGCTCGCCATTTCGACTTGTGCAGCAGTTCTTAACGCTGTCGCTTTTACCGCGATTGCTTGCGCTTCTCTTGTGTGAGCGAGTGTATTTTTCGCACTTGTGATTCCAGTTTTTAGCAATTCGTGAGAGTATTTGCTCAAGTGACCAATCGCTAACGCACCGGCAAATAACGTCGCAACTTCAATTAAATCACCGAGATTATCTGCGACATACTCAACACTCTGCGCGAGCTTTTGAGTAACGCCGTAAGCGCTGTCAGCCTCACCGACGAATTTCACAAAAGATGTTTCTAGGTTAGTGAAAGACATTGAAAGCGTTTTAACTCGCTTTTCAAAGTCTGTATCAACTTGATCTTTTGCTTTTTGAAGCGCTTTTACAACTTTTCCGATTTGTAACTCGCCGTTTTTGCCCATTTCTTTGAGCTGTCCGACTGTTACCCCGAGCCCGTCTGCAATTGCTTGCGCAAGCGCCGGCGTTTGTTCCATTACTGAGTTTAGCTCTGCGCCGCGAAGCTCGCCACTTGCCATCGCTTGCCCGAATTGCATCAAAGCAGCTTCAGCAGAAGCCGCACTTGCACCCGACATTGCAACTGCTTTTGATACTGTCTCTGTTAATTCAGCCACTTCTGCTTGACTGATTTTCAAAACACCAGCATTTTTCGCAAAGCGCTGATAAACTTCAGCTGTTGCGCTTACCGCTTGATTCGTGCGTAGTGAAATATCAAAAACAGTCTGTGTAGATGCGCTAAGTTGATTTTGCCCATCTGTAACTAAACGTAACCTGTTTTGCAGTTCTGTATAACTATCCGCATACCTCATCGTCATAGAGGTAGCAGCAGAAAACTTGGAAGAAGAAAATAATAACGCACCAAAACCAGTAGCTAAGTTGCTGGCTTTATTCAGACTCTCTACATTTTTTTCAATATTTTTTAATGCAGCCTGCGTATTTTTTGAAAACTGCTGAGCATGTCTTTGCGCTTTGATTAAATTATCGTTAAATTTCACTGAATTAAGCGCTAATTCAATATTTAAACTACCTAACCCTCCAGCCATAGATTACTCCCATAAAAAAAGCCCGCAGTTACGCGAGCTTTTAGTATTTCTTATTTTAACTAACTTTTTATACCTGAATATATTCCAGATATAACTGGAATCACTAGGAGAATAACAATCCCCCAATTGAAAATTGATGGAAATATAAAAAATAGCGAAAATATCCCCAATGAGATTGCAATAACAGAAAATAAAAGGATAAATAAATACTTAACTGTTAATGAAGTGCTTACTACAAGATGATTGAATGTGCCTTTCATAACTCCTCCTATTTACTATATTTATGCCTAAAATATATCAAAATAAGTCTATTTTTTCAACATGTCTGTTTTATAGAATATATAAAACTATAAAATATTTTAGATTAGCTTAAAATTATCGATTTGCTAAAAATGTCGCACTTCCGTCATCTTCAACTTCTTCAGCTTTAGATTCTTTGTAAAACGGCATAAACTCGGTTAAATCTGGCGCTTTCGATTTCGGATCTCGATTGATTAAAGCAAGCAAATGAGATATTTGCGCAGTGCGATAATCTTCGCGCCACAAGCCGAACGGCTGTTCGTTGTAGAATAACTGGTATTCTTCAAAATGCCGCTCCGGTATTGATTCTATTTCTTCTAACGTCTTACCCAGCGCAAGCGATAAAGTTATTTGAAACTTGCGCCGGTTCGTTAGTTTTTTACTTCAGATTCCGTCACTGCAGCACTTAATTGCTCAAACACTTCTTTGTCAAGCTGAGAAAGTGCGATTAAATCTTCTTCGTTTTCTGCATCAAAAAGATTATTTCCGTTTTCATCACACAAACGAGTTGCTAAAGTGCGAGATAAAGTGTGTGGATCGTAGATTCGTGTGAGTTGTTTTGCGAGATCTTCTGGATTATCGAAGTTAAGTTCAATTCCCTGATCTTTCGCTAGCGCAATGAGTCGTTGCTGCTGTCCGTAAAGCTGCTTATTGACTTCACCGACATTTAACTCGCGAAGATAATAATCATCGCCGTTAATTTCGATTTTTTTTAGACGTGGTTTGTTTTTAAGAAGTGATTCGCGCGTGCCTTTCATTCATTTTTCCTTATTCAGACAAAAAAAGCCCTCACTTGAGGGCTGTTTATAGTTAAGCCACTGGCAATAAGTAGTCGCGTTTAGACTGCTTGATCGTAATTCCCGATTCAAACTTGCCTTTTACCTCACCACTAATATTAGCGCCGGTTTGAATGAATCCAGTGCCGTAAAGTGAGCCTTGATTCTCTTTGAATACAATCAAGTACGGGAACGTTTCTTTGCCGTAGAACTTCTTACGCAGATCGGCTTGCATTGCAGTAGCCGGCGCGAAGTAGAAACTTAACTTCATAGAACCGAACTCAATGTCGCCCGGCTCTGTTTCCGTTCCCTCGCTACACATCGTAGTCACATCTTCTTCTGTGAGCGTTGCGCCGTCGTTTTCAATATTCTTGATTGCGCAGAAGTTAGAAGACCACTTCACGCGCTCCGCTTTCGCTGACGTATAGCTCGCTGGAATATCAACACCAGACCAGTCAACTTCATCTGCTAGTGTTACAGTATTTCCTGAAACTTCTTTAACCGGATAATAGCCATCAATCGCTCCAAGTCCGGACAATTTAAGACAATCGCCCTTCTTGAATCCGCTTGTATTAATCGTTAAAGTTGGTGCTTTTTGCGCAGTGATCGCTGTGATTGATTTATGTTCTTCAACACCAATTCCGAGATAGAACTTAGTGCCTTGAAACGGGGTTGTTTTTGTTGCCATTAGATAGAATCTCCGTGAGCAATCTGAAAAGAAAAAACCCGACGATGTAGTTTTTCGTCGGGTTCGTAGTCGGTGTGATCGTTTATTCGTTCGCAGTAGTCGAACTTCGCTTGAAGTGCTGAAATGACTTGCTGTCGCAGTTTGAAAATATCGTCTGGATTCGTGCTATAAACGTCGATTTGAACAAGAAAATCATCAAGATCGCCGTCTTCAAGCGCTGAATTTGGGCTGATATCTGGGAACTGATAAACGATTACGGGAAATTTTTTATTTGTTTCTGGAACGAATCCATAAAAACAAAGCCCTCCCACCAGCGGTGAAAGGGCTTGATAAATTTTTGTCTGAATCATCTATTGCCTTCTTTGACGATCTCCTTGTGTAGCGTTTCGATGATAGCTTTCGCGGCTTGATTCTTTGATTGCTGGAAAGCCGGTCTTAGAAATGGTCGAGCCGGCATTTTTGACGTGCCGAACTCTAAGAATCGCCAATAAAACGGATCTTTCGGATTGTAAGCCCCCGCTTTTCCTGTTTTATCTTTGAATTTTAAGACTTGCTTTGTAGAAAGACCTTTGACCCAGATGTAAGTGTTAGTTTTGCCACCGCGACTTACTTTTGTTCGAGCCGAAATAGCCTTTTTTAACGTCCCCGCCCCTCTGTGCGGCACGTTCTCTTTTAGAACTGGCGCATTTTGTCGTGCTTTATCACGCACGATTGCGCCGCCCTTGCGCATTGCTTTCACTGCTATGCGATTACTCGTTTTTCTTCCGAGATTCTGCATCGCTTGTTGAAGTTCGCTCAAGCCGTTCACTTTCACTGTTACGTTAGCCATCGATCCGCTCTTTACACATCAGCTGCAAGTAAATATTTTGCTCATTTGCGTTAATAACAGACACAATTTCAAAGAATCGCTCACCAAATTTCACTCGCATTGTCGGCAGAATCTCCGGCAGATAACGAATAAAAATTTGAGTTGTGACTTCTGATTGAACTTGTTGAGCTGAGAAATACTCGCGACCGGCAAGCGGTCTGACTTCAGCCCAAATCGTCTTTACATCGTGCCATTCAGTCACGCTTGCGCCGTACTCGTTGAGCGTATTTACCTGTTTTTGAAGTGTGATTCTGTGTCGAAGTTTGCCGATGTTCATCTCTACCCCCACACTGGAATCGGTAGAATCTTATATCGACTTATGATCATTTCCACCGTCGGTGGCAGCTGGAACTGCGGCGCTGCGTGCGCTTCATTCCAGCCACCGCGATTCTCGAAAAGGTAAGCAATAAGCATAAGAATCGCTACTTTTAAGTCGCCATTAAGCTCCAGCGCGTTTGCTGGTGGACTGTCCGGCAACTTATCAAATAGCTTGCAGTTAGTTACATTCTCAACAATCGATTTAGCAGAAATAAGATACTGTTCAAGCAAATCATCTGATTCATCGCCGTCGATTCGACACTGGCTTTTAATTTCTTCAAGTGTGATTTCCATTTGACCCCCTTAAAATTAAGGGCGTTAAATAACACCCTGAATCCATTACTTACCAGTTAACGCTTTGATAGCAGAAGTATCTTCAAGCACACAGTCGAAGCGGTGGAACGCTAAGAATCCAACCTGATCGAACTCGGCGTAACGCTCTACTAAGCGTTTTAATGTCATATAAGAGACGCGGCGAACGATGAATCGGCTGAAATCGCCGAAGTAAGCGAATTTCTTACCATTGCCAATATCTTCAACAGATTGATCGATAGCGTATTGATAGCCGAGAATCGTTTCTGGCGCATGACCGGCAATGCCCGGCAACCACAACGGGCGATTCTGTGCATCAACTTGCTCTTTCAATGCTTTCAATGTTTTGTCATTGAAAAGCAAGCGACAACTTGCAGTGTTGCGATAAGCTGGATCAACTGAGTGAATCAATGCAAGTAGATCTTTCCAATCCGTTTTGCTAGCCGCTGCCGCTTGAGTTGTGCCAGTAACGCTAGTTTCTAAGCCCTTCGGCTGTGCTGGCGAGCCTACGCCAGTGCCTTTCACTAAGTATTTAGCTTCAGCGCGACCGATTCGCTCTGCGATACGTCGAGAAAGAAACGCTTCAATGTCAATTGCGCTATCTTGTAATAGCTCGTTAGACACACGAATCACTTTAGAAGATAGTTTTTTCGCGCCAAGCTCCGCTGCTCCGAACGTTACATCTTGTTCTGTTGCAGCAGTGTTTTCACCGACTAACTCGCCTTCTTCAGTCGTACCATCTGACGTACTCCACGCTAGAGGCTTACCGTCGGAAGTAGTGATGATCTGACTGATTGAAGCAAGTCCACCAAATGCTTTCATTTGTTCCACAACTTTATTTTGGAACTCTTTCGGCACTGTGTAACCACCTTTCTCCCCAGTAGATACACCTTGAGCGCGCATTTCTTGCAACAATTTTTGCTCTTCAATCGTAGCTTCATTGAATCCGCGACGAATCAAAGCATTGAAAGCGCGTTGTTGTAACTGCTCTTTTGTCAGATTAGATTCATTACCGCGTTGCTCTGGCTCTTGTTCATTGACAAAAGAGTTGTCTAGTGCGCGTAAATTTTCTTCGCGCTGGATATGCGAATCCAATCCATCTAACTCAGATTGCATTGCATCCCATTTGCCGCGTTGTTCGTCAGTCCAAATATTTTCACCGATTTGATCGTGAAGTTGGCGCATTTGAACTGCGATGTTGCGGCGTTTTTGTTGTAGCTCGTGAAGTTTAGCCATTATTTTTATCCTCTTTGAAAATAAAAAAGCCACCCAAAAGGTGGCTTATATTGTTGAAACTTTTACTATTTTTTACCCGAAATAAGCGCTAAAAAACGCTCTCGCGCAGCTTTTTGATGAATTGCTTTCTTGATATCGCCAGAATTGCGCGCCTCTTTCCACGCTTCAAATGATCGCGCAGTGCTTGTTGCTTCTTTGTATGCCGGATATGTAACCGGACTTACATCACAAAGCTTCGAGATCTTGTGAATCTCGCGAATCACGACACCTTCTTCATTTTCATACCAATCATCGCCGTTCCGGGCGACAACGAAAGCGAAAGAAGATTGTGTAATATCACCGCGCAACAACGGCGCAATCACTAAATCTCTGATTGTCTGCGTTTCCGGCGCGATGATTTCATATCGCAAGCCTTTGTCATCAACGATTAGCGATAAAGTGCCGGACTTAGAACGACCAAGAATAAAATTCTGGTCGTGGTTAAACAGCGCGCGCACATCATCATCTAGCACATCGTCGAAAGCACCCGGTTTAATGATTTCACGAAATCCCCACATCGGCTCAGACTGTGAATCAAAAACCGAGCCATAACCGACGATCTTTGTCGGTTCGCTTTCTCTGTTTTCTGCTCGCACTTCTCCGAAATACGAGCGCTTTTCAATGTCAGTCATTTTCATTCTCCACTGATTCTGCTTCTTTTGAATTGACTTGTTGTGCGGCATTCACGCTTACAAGATATTCATCAAGTCCATCGACTGGATTCATATCTTCAAATGCTCGCACTTCATTTCTACTCATCCAGCCATCAGTGATAGCAAAATGATAGAATTGCGCTCGCTCTTGCGCTGTTCCGCGCATAATTCCGCCAAGATTAAACTTGACGTAATACCCCGCTTTGCGTTCTGCTTCTGTGAACACTTTGCGATTAATCTCTTGCTCCCAGTTCACAATCCAAGGCATCAGGCTATAACGAATAAATTGAATCGTCTGCTCTGAGATATTAGAAAATGTCGCGCGCTCTAAATCGTTAATCATATGCGCCGGAACGTTGAAGATCCCCGCAATTTCTGAACGATTTAACTTCATCATTGCTAAAAGCTCAGTATCAACTGGCGACACTGTTAATGCTTGATAGTCAAGCTCTGCCGGCAATAGAATCGTCTTATTTTCTTTATTTTTTAACTCTCGCTGAGCGTTACGCCACATTTGCGATAAGCTATCCCAAGCGACTTTGTTAAGACTTGATTTAACGCTAACAATGCCCGCCGGACGTGCGTTTCCGCCAAAAAACGAACCGGCAAACTCTTTCGCATCAATTCCAAGTCCGATTGTTTCTGCGTGTTGCTGAATTGGCGATTTTCCCGTTTTAATCGACGGACCAAGTGCTTTAATGTGAATCATATCGTCAGGATTCACCGCAATCGCGCCATCATCGCCGTGGTACGCATACACATAGCGACTGGCATTTTTAGCGAGATTCACTTGCCAAGGCTCTAGTGTTTCAAGTGATTTAACTTCACCGCGCTTGTTTCTCACGATGTTTAAATAAGAATTTCCGTACAAAAGCACCGCACTTTGATTGTATTCGCGCATTTTGTACGACGTTTGCCAAAAATTGGGATTGTCGTGTAAGAGATAGTAAAGCGGATGATCTTTTGCTTGCTCTACGTTCTTGCCACTTTTACGCATAACGTGAAGTGGTAACTGAGCGATCGCACTAGAAAGCACATAAACGCACGAGTAAACAGCACTTAACTTCATTGCCATATCTGCGCTTATTGATTTTGTCGCGCCACCACCAAAAAGATCCTCAAGTGCGCCCTCTGAGCTTAGCGGGACACTTGGATTCTCGAGTGAGCGCTTCTGAAACATTCTTTCGAAAATCATTTACTCCCCCGGGCGGACATTAGCGCATAGAATAATAAAAGTGCGCCAACAATTATTTGTGTTGTTGCTGTGCCGAAGTGCTGATAAACACCAGCGCACAATACGCCGATCCCAATCATCCCGATCACATCGTTTAAAATTGTTCTCATAGTGTTAAAAGCTCCTCTGGATTCGGGAAGAATCCATCATCTTCGTTAAGCATAATTCGCCCAATCGCCATCATTAGCGCGACTGCGCCGTCGATTTTGTTTTCTGCGACTTCTTTAACTGGCCGCATAATATCGTCATTTCCCGCGCCGTATTTTGCGACTACGTTCCCGATACACCACGTCATTATTGGATTGCCATCGTGGTGGAATCGCCCAGATTCAATCGCTGCCTCAAGTTCTTTCATTGGATCAGAAAGATTTGTGTAGTTTTGCGTGATTGTTATCGGATTCAAGCCTTCATCATCAAGTTCGTGGCTAATTGCGATTGCGCCGTGCGGGTCAATTGGACAACTTATGACTTTATGCTCTTTGTTAATATCTTTGATACTTTCTAAGATTTCACGATAGTCAACCTCTGCGCCGTCGGTAGCGGTTAAATGACCGCTTACAACCCACTTTTGATACTTGTCTACAACTCTTTTTAGCGCAGTGTCAGTGCTGAAAATCGTATCTTCTGGAACGAAAAATTCAGGCGCGATGCAGTAGTAGTGGCGCTTCCCATCAATGAATCGCGTGAACACTTTTACAAGCGAGTTCATATCGAGCTTTCTTGCCATATCTAAGCCAACAGTAACATCATCACCGTAGAAGTCCTCAAGACTTAAACTTTCATCTTTGCAGTTATCCCAGCTCACCATATTGAAAAAGGATTCTTTTGCTGACACCCACACATTCAAGTGTTTTGTCTTGAATTTGTTAGTAAATCGCGGATTGTTGATTGCTTGTTTTTGCTGGCTAATTAAGTAGTCGCCGTAAACCGACACATCAAAGTTCGGGTTTGCTTTTCGTAAAACATCAGGATCCGTCCAATCGTCGCCATCATCTATTGTGTAGATTAGCCCGAAAAGCTCGTCATTATCGACCGTGCCATTCAGCATCTCGATCACTTCTCGGCGCTTGTCGTAACAAGGCCCTTCGATGTTGTAGCCGGCAGTCGTGATAATCCACATTAGCGGCTGCTTGCGTGCACCCATACCAGTTAGCATTGTTGTGTATAGCTCGTCGTCTTTATGCTCGTGATACTCATCGACAATCGCACAACTCGGCGATGAACCATCGCCCGGATTCCCAATCAGTGGTTCAAAGCGAGAACCGTCACTTGGTCGATTCAGGTTTGAAGCGTTCACTTCAATGCCGAACGTCGAACATAAAAGATCCGTTTTTTTACACATCAATCGCGCCGGACGGAACACTTCCCACGCTTGCTTTTCTGTTGTTGCGCCAGAATAGACTTCTGCGCCGAACTCACCGTCAACGCAAAACATATACAATCCGACACCAGCAGAAATAGCCGACTTTCCATTTTTACGCGGGATCTCTGTGTAAACTTCACGAAAACGACGTAAACCCGAACCCTTGCGAATCCAGCCAAACGCATTGGCAACGGCGAATAGTTGCCACGGTTCAAGCGTGATATTTTGCCGTTTAAGCGCCCATTCACCCTTTGTATGCGGTAAATACTGAATGAACTTACAAGCACGCTCTGCTAGCTTTTCATCGAACTTGAAAGAAAACTCTTTATCTTTCTGTTTCTTCAAGTCGTCCAAGTGGCGCTGACAAGCCTTGATCACTAATCGACAAGCGGGAATCTTTCCACTAACAACATCTTTTGCGTACTTATTCGCTTTTTTAACGTTATCCGTCATTGCAACAACTCCGCAAATGGATTCACCGGCTGATTATCGGCTTTACCAATCAATCTCGAACGACTAGATGGATCTAATCCAAGCAATGCACCGAATTTAGCCATATCTGCGGTGGATTCTTTCAATGTTGTATAAGCTGGATTGCGCTTTAATCCCGTGTCTGTTTCTATAATGCTGCCGTATTTTTCAATATCGGCATTCGCTCTTTTCCGATTCTGATAAGCAATGCAGTAGTTAGCGACCGTTTCTAAGTCTGTTTTCAGAATAATTCCTTGTGGACACAATTCTTTCAAAACAAACTGCCACATAATCACGCCGTCATCATTAAGATCGTCCGGCGGTGGCGTATCTGCGCTTAACTCGCTAAATGCTGGCTCTGAATCATTTAATTTTCGCTTTCCGGGATTGCCTTGCCGTTTTTTAACGGCAGTAGGTTTAGGCTTGCGCCCACGCCCCGGAACTAGTGCTTTTCCTGACATTTGGCGCTTACCTCAAAATTTTAATTTCGCGGTTGTAAAAATTGAGTTGAAGGGGCGGTTTCTAAAGCAAAAAGTTGTAGAGATTTAGCCTCCCCCTCCCCATATTAATTTGATTCACTAATTGAATCTTTCTTGAGCTGTTTTTGTTTTATGACATTTATCACAAAGACTTTGTAAGTTAGATAGACTATCTGTGCCGTTGTGTGCCTTTGCTATGATGTGATCGACTGTTGTTGCAGTGGTGTATAAACCTTTCTTCAAGCAGTGCTGACATAGATATTTATCACGTTCTAACACAATCAGCCTTAACTTGCGCCACTGTGATCCATATCCTCGCTGGCTTGCCGTCTTGCCGCGCTGGTGTCTCTGCCATCCGCACCCTTGGTGCGATTCACAATATCCACTGCTATGCGTTGTAGTTTTATTGCACCCTTGCTTTCTACAAGCCTTTTTGATTCTTGCCGGCATTAAGCTATTCCGTTATTTGTTAGTGTTCTCGACTTGCCACTCTCTAATCTTATCAATGCGATTAAGACACACATCACGCTCACGTTTAAGAATGACGGCATACTTTGAAACGTCACCATAAGTATTGCCATTAAACCCAGTCTTATCCAAATGCGCTAATAGTGCTGCTGGAATTGCAGGGCATGCTTGCGCTACTGGTTTACTGGCGCAAGAACTCAATAACGCTACGAGGAGCGTTAGCATTATAAGCTTTAGCACTTCTTTCTTGTTCTGAAATACTTTCAATAGCTTCATCTGATTTAATCCTTGCTTCTGATTCCAACCGACTAATTTCAAGCGTTAGCTTTTGATTGATTTGTTCTTGCTCTTTCAATTGCTTGATTGATTCGCTTTGATTATTAATCATCTGTGCTTGTTCTTTTGTCTTATCTTCAAGACTAACAATCGAGTAATACTGAAAGAAAATAATTGCACCGAGAAAAGCGATGATTGCAATGTATGCCTTATTTATGAACGAAAACATAATTACACCATTAATCGTCTATATAAGCTCACGCGTTCTGCTAAGCCATTAGAGCCACCATTAATTCTGAGCGTGACTTTACTAACTGAATTAAGACTAGACAGATCGTTAGCAAGCCAAAACCAAACCGCTGCTTTCACAGCAAGATCTAGGTTTGTTGCAATATCTCTTGGTTCAATATCACGTCCAAGCCATTTCTTAAAAGCAGTGTGATTATTTTTTCCAGTGAGCTGAATAGCACCAACACCACGATAGCGCCAACCATCGCCACTTGCCTCGCTACCATTTCCCATTCGTGCGGCATAAACTCTATTTGCAATCATTTCTGGCTTGCGTGCATATTGTCTAGCCGCTCTTTCATTGAAGTACTTTGGAAACACACGCAATAACGCTTGCTCGGAGTAGTTTAGATTTTCAGAAAATATAGAAAAACCTGCACTCTCGTGACCACATTGAGCAATAAACATCGCTTGTTGCTCTTTAGTGAAACAACAGGCTTTCTCAATATTTTCTACAATAACTTGATAGATTCCACGTCTTGCGCGAGGAAAAACTCTATTAAAAGTCGTTTCGGTTATATGAATCATTTTTATCAATCCTTTTATTGATAAATTTAAACAAAAATTCTCTTAGCCGTTCAGTTCCAATAAACCCAATCATCACACCGACGAAATAAGAAGCGCGCTCTGATTCAACGTGAAAGAAAAATTGTAAAAACGGTTGAGCAAGTGGTTCTGCAGTAACTGCTATTAATGCACAAATCATGGAATCTAGCACTGTGTAACGGATCATTGGTTTTTTTCTTACGAAGAAAGCGCGAAGAATAACCGCAATAATTGCTGATCCAGCAGTTGTTAGTGTGTTTGCGTTCAACTGCAACCAAACTAAAATCATCGCCCAAATATCAGGTGTTTTTTCTGGCATAGCGTTTCATTTTGCCTTATTTCAAGTAATAAAAAACCCCGTCCATTTCTAGACAGGGTGTTGGTAAAAATCAATATGTAGTGTTGTAATTACAATTACACCACCATATATAGTATGCTAGATTTTTTTGCGGCAAAAATCAAGCATAATTTTCAAGCAATAAGAAAACTTAATGTAGCCATTGTTTTTCTATTTTGAATGATCTGTCCGAGTACAATTAATTCTGCTGTTTCTAACCAATCCCTAATTGTTCTTTCCGCTCTATCATTTTCTTTAGAAATAACAGCAAGTGGAACTTGATAAACATAAACCGCCACCAGCAGTTCTCTATATTCTTCATTTACGCAAGCTAGGTTTGAAACGAATTGATCTAAAATCATTCCTTGTGCATCGTTACATCGACTAGAACAATATGCAATTTTATTGCGTTGATACATCAGCGGAGCGGCAGAAGGATATTCAGTGCCAAAACGGACATTCCCCCAATGCCCCCATTTCCTAAGCATTTTTTTAACATCACTCCGATTAATAGTTGTCATCTTTCCACTCTCCGATATGCACTTTCACTAAGCCATTTTTCACGACTTTACGTCTTACAATTCGCAATTCATCAATAATACTATCGTCCACCAGCACACCTGCTTTCACTAATGAATCAAGTAATGCTTTGAATAAATTATCAAGATCACGCTCTCTTTTGTCCGGCATAAATGCTTCAATAAACACACAAGCACGTTTATCTTCTGGAAATTTTTTACCACGCACCAACCAAGCAACATCACGCGAATACTTACGCCCTTTTTCGCTAATTTTTGTGCTATTCCCAACACGTCGCCAATACGTGTTCACCGTTGGTGGAAAGGGAAGCTCTAAAATTAATTGATAATCGACAACAGCCACTAAGACACCTCTAATGCGCCAATTTTGATTGAGTGTAAAAAGAATTTATGCCAAAGCTCGACTTGTGAACCGTATTTACGCTCGAACTCTTTTACATTTTTATGAAGTTCATTGTGATGAATACGGCAAAGTGGAATACAGTCCATATCATCTGCTTTACTTCCCATTATTCCACCACCTTGATTGATTAAATGATGTGGATCATCTGCTTGTTTACCGCAACATACACACGGTTGCGATTTAACCCAACGTAACCACTTTTCAGAACGAATGTATTTCGGTTTTGGTGATCGCATATATTGTGCTGGTGGATCATCTTCTGCTTTTAAAGAAAGCACTGTGTTTCTTAACTTAGAAATATACTGTTCAGAGTTTATTGATGACCTGATTCCTTTTTCACTGAAAAGAGGTGGAAGTTTAAAGAATTTTCGAATTAAATCTTCTTGCATTGAAATGTCGTTCTTACAAGCGTATAAGACTATATCTGAAATTGTGATTTCTCTTGAATGACCTAGATCTTGATTGATTTTACTAATAAGAAACTTCTTAATGTTTTCTTCTAAAACTGACCACACTTTCTTCTCATCAATCTTACCTGCACGTAATTCGTTATCGTGGTGCCAACAAGTTTTTATAAAACCATTCTCAAACTTCGATACTGTTAACTCGTGGTGACAATAGATATTGTCTGAAAGTTGGCATTGCTGAATGTTTGAAACAAACTCGAATAATTGATTTTCTTTTACAATTTTTTCTCTTAATGTCGGACTACAAAGAAATTGATCAACAAGTTTATTTAGCTTTGGCTCTTCATTGAATCCATCCCAGTCCACCACCCCTGACGCTCTGTTTTCAAATCCTGCCGGTGGTGGACATAACAGCACTCTATTTTTAAGAATGCCACTATCTGTTTTCGGTAAGCGAAAAAAAACGATATTTAAGTCATGTTGAATGTACGGCGTTAACAACAAACATCTCATTCTGAATGACCCCATTCTTTGATGAATTTCAAAGATACTTGACGAGTAACAAAACCTTGCATTGTTGGATCAAACACAGCCACCATTGAACCTTTATTATTGCCTTTTACTTCTTCGCCACTAACAGGGTGTAAGAAGTTAATGCGACCGCCCACAATGTCGATCACTTCGGTGGCGTTATCCTGAATCACCTGATACCACTTTGTAGATTTATCAGCTGGTAATAACATCACAACTGTTGCGCCTAACTCTTTAGCGCACCATACTGCCTTTTCTACAAATGGTAATGGGTTGCTGTATGGTGGGTTGATAAAGATTGATTTAGGTCTGAACACATAACCATAATCTGGGACATCAAAATTATTCGGGTTATAAGTTAAAAATCCACCCTCGCCATCATCGAAAAGATAACTTTCACAAAGCTTGTTCTCTGAATCAGCACAAGCATCTAAATCAAAATTGAATCGTTTATTTAACCAATTAAAAACATAACGTGGTGTGCGGTAATTATCTTTGTTAAATTGAATTTTCATTTCTGACATTATGCGGATCCTTTCAATAATTCTGGTGCTCTCAAATCATCACGGCTTGCTAGCGTTTTAATTTCTTCCGCAATAATTCGATCTATTTGATATTCAAGAGGGCGTTTTGCTTTTGTGTTCACTACTGCCCAGTACAAGATCTTGTTGCGCTTGATTGAAAAATCTAACTCATTAAAACAATTCGTCCGTGATAGATAACGGTTAAACCAAGTTTTGACTTCTTCAACCACTGGTAGTGGATTTTGTTTTACTGAACCATCAGCAAAAACCCACTCACCGTTGATGTTTTGCGGTCTGCCTTGATCGTGCCAACGTGCTGACATCGTGACATATTCCGAGAATTTAGTTGGGCGGAATAGCGTACTTGGGCGTAGGTAATCTGACATTTTAGGATCACGACCCCATTTAGCGACCAAGTAATCAATCATGCGAATGCATTCATCAAACGTGAAGTCTTTCAAGCGTGCTTTGATTGCTGCTTTCACATCTTTGGTTATTCTAAAGCCCATCGGTTCTCGTTCGCCCATTTCTTCAGCCAGCTTAGCTCTTGCCGCATTCAAATGATTCAAAACCAAAACTTCAGGCAACGGTGAATCCCCTTGGGGGGAAGTAGGGGGGTTATTGATCTTAGTATTATTTATATTTATATATTTATCTGTCGGATTTTTTTCCGAGTTTTCTCGGATTTTTTTCCGAGTTTTCTCGGTATTAAATCCGTCGCTCTGATTTTTTTCCGACTGTCGGATCGGTGGGGTGTCTGTGTATTCATTCCACGTTTTACCCTTGTCGGTTAACATGAATAAATCTTTATTGCCGAACTTCTCACGCTTGATAAGCCCTTTTTCTTCAAGCACTTTTAAATTCTTGTAAACCGTGTCATCTTTTCTGAATTGAAGCGGTAGCTCTTGCATGATTTTCTCACGTGATACCCAGTAATAGATTTCACTATTAATGCTAATTGGTTCAGCCCATGACGACGCTTGATTAAGAAGATCGAACAACGCACCTTGTGTTTGATTAATTCCCCACTCAATACAGCGAACGTTGTTTATGACAGTTGTAAATCTCATAATCCTACCGCCTTATTTTGCGTAAATTCGCCGTTCCAATTTTGCTTCATCGGCAACTCACCTTTTACATACCACTCATACAACTTAGCTGCGCCTTTCTGCAGTAGCACTGGCTTATACGCAAGAATTGGATCTCTACCGTGAGCTTTGATCTCTGTGTTTTCTTCTGTTAAGTAACGATCTCGTGCATAAGAAGCTACACGTTTAGAACTGCGATCTTGATAAAGCCATTTTCTACTAACTAAAAAATCTCCCACTTTTAACGAATTGACACCGTTCAAGCCTTTTACAAACTCAAACGGTGAAATACCACTACGGAAGTAACTATTCATTGATTCAATCGCAGTGGCTTGCTGTTTATTCTCAATTCTTAGCACTTCTTCACGCTCTACACTTTCTGCAAGCTCACGTAATGCCGCAGCATAGTTTTGTGGTAAAAGTGCGGTCGGCTTTTGTTGTTTTTCTTCCAACTCTTGCCAGCGGTCCACTAGCCGTGCAGTAAATTCAGGGCAAAGCTGAGCAACGATGATGTAAGAATCACGCTTGCCAATGTGATAAACTGAATCAGTTCGTGGACGCCCCAACATATCGGCAATTGGTTCATCCACCAATGGTGGACGGACAATAACACCGCGCAAAACAAGTCTATCAATAGTTCTTTTAACAGAATCATGTCGAGCTTCTACAAGATCAGCAATCTCACGACTTGTCATCGTGAGAGTTGCTTTTTCATTTGAAATATTTAATAATTGCTTTTGATTCATTTACTTTACTTCCTGTGAAGTGGATTACTAGTCACTTGTTCGCGCAAGTGACTTTTTATTTGCCTTTTTTCTGATAAAGAGTGCTATCTACAACCAGCGCTCTATTTGTGATCTCTTGTAATTTGTAAGCATTCTTTTCGGGAATTACCTCCCCCCACTGTGAAATAGCTGGAACGCTGATATTTAATGCTTTTGCTAATTTCGCCATTGTTCCGAAGTACTTAATGACATCTTCTTTTAACATATACTCCCCTCATTAATTTAAGATAACTTAAATATATAATTAAAGACTACTTAAGTCAATAAGTGTTAAGATAACTTAACTTTTAAAAGTCACTTTATTGACCAAAGGGGGTTAATATGAATGAGAAAACTTTAGGCGATCGCATAAGAGAGCGAAGAAAAGAATTGAAATTGACGCAAAAAGACCTCTCTCTAGCAGTTAAAGGGGTTTCTCACGTAGCTATATCGCAATGGGAAAGTAATACGACTAAACCAAATGCAGAAAATATCTTAGATTTATCCACTGTTTTACAGTGCGATATAAGCTGGTTATTGCGAGGAGATGGATTCTCTAACGTAGTTCCAGCAAGTGTTGGGGCAAGAAAAATACCTTTAATTAGCTATATTCAGGCAGGGACGTGGACTGGAGTTGATGATTTGAAAGAGACAATTGGCGATTATGAATATGTTTTAACCGATCTAGAAGTTTCAGAATGTGCTTTTGCATTGAAGTTAAAAGGCGATTCTATGGAGCCAGATTTCTTTGAAAATGATATTATTATTGTCGATCCAAAAGTCACGCCGGTGGCTGGAGAGTTTGTTGTTGCAATAAATGGGAATTATGAAGCAACATTTAAAAAATACAGACCTCTTGAAGAAGTTGACGAGTTCGGTAGACAGCATTTCGAGATAGTGCCACTTAATCCAGATTATCCTAAATTATCTTCTTTAAAACAAGATATTAGAATAATAGGTACGATGGTTGAGCAGAGAATATACCGAAAAAAAAGATAAAAAACACCGCACTTTATTAGTGCGGTTATTTTTTAAAACATAACTGATTGCATTTTTGTATAAGTCTTGCTATCTGTTGTTGCTAGCATTTTTCGACCATCTTTTAGCACCATTATAAAAGTAACATCCTTTCCTTTTCCACCAAGCAGAAGACCAGCTAGCAAACCGACAGGACCAAGCAAAACTCCACCAACCGCGCCCCAGCCAGCTGCACCACCCAATCTAATAGCACTCTCTTCACTTGCCAGTTCGATTGTCTCAATTTGAAATTTTGCGAAAGCTTCCGTTTTACCAGTGAATCCACCACCCATTGGATCATGAATTGATATATTGCCAAACATAACATGTACTGTGTCTGTCGTAGAAGAAAAATCACCTGCGTGAACTTTTAACTTAGCCATAAATCTCCTTATTTAACCTTCATGTTTAAAGAAGTTTAATTTTTACAAAATTTACATCATCAATTCAGTGACAAAGATCACAGAATTGGAATCTGTACACATTTCTATGTTTTTTAGAGCCCTTCCGTAACCATTTAAAATTTAAGACAACTTAAAAATGATTTAATTTTTCTTAAATTTTATCTTGACTTAAGATTTAAGTTTTCTTAAACTTTAACCATCAAAAACAAACGCTCTTTAAAAACTTGAACAAAAACGCATAGCTTGCCCAATGGTGAGAGTGTTAGTAAAAGCGTGGTAACAGACCCACCGCACTCAACAAGACGGAGTTAAAGCCCGAATCAAACTATGCGCATACTTGCGGAAACGTTAGCACCGGCAGTGAATCGGGAAGCCCAAACGCAAGTATAAAAACACAGTAAACGCGGCTAAAAGTGCGTGACAGTCGGAGAGACGGCAGTATCAAGAAAGTGTATTTATAATGAATCAAGACAGACTTTACAAAGTATTAAAAGATAATAAAGGCAATTATTCGATTGATTCAAATGGTCGGATAAAACTTAAGTCTGACTACTTTGAAAGAAAGATAAGAGAAGCTCTTAAACTTTTGAAGCTAGTAAAGATAAACAAATAAGTGTGCTTTCTTGATGCTACAACAATAAAAGAAACCTTGTTATTTAATTACCTCACGCCCTCGAAAGAGGGCTTTTTTTTTGGAGAAATAAAATGGCAACAGTATTAGCAAGCGGCTTTGAAAGTCGCGTAAGCTTATATTCGGAGAGGCTTATCGTGTCTAGCGGCCTTTTCTATATTCTAACAACTCACGGAAGGCACTTAGGCGCAGAAAACGTGGCTGAAGAAGTAGAGGTGGCTAAAGAACTTGGATTAACCACAACTGATCTGAAAAAGGCAATAAAAATGTGGGAAGAAAGAACGGAGCATTTTTATATCGTTGGTTATGAGCCAGCAATTAATAAATATTTGGAGAATGAAAAATGAGAAACATAAACATCTGGAATCTTGCCGGAGCAATCATTCTGATTCTAGCAATTAGCGCAAACTTAAAAGCAAAAGAATCAGAAATCGATTGGGAGGCGCAAGCAAAAGCAGAATGGATCGCAGAATTTGGCGAATATCAGCCGAATTTAACGAAAGAAACTGAACATTACTTGCGAACACAAGCAGTAAAAATTCAAATGGAGAAAGATGAAGTTAAAAGTACCGAACCCACGCGACTACGATAGCGATTATGACTATCGCAACGCTTGCGAAGCGTATCAAGCATATCTAAACGGCAAATATCACGTTTGCCAGCCCCACTATGTGAAACAGCACATAGCACGCCACCACCCTGACAGCCCGCACTTTATAGAGAAAAATAATGGAAGAGCAGAAATTTAAACTAGTGCTTTCGACAGAAAGCAAAGTATTAGCTTGTAACATTCAAGATTTTAAAGCGCAAGCAGATAAATTCTTATCAACACTTACAAGCACGTTTGAAACAGACGAAGATTTTGGAAAAGCAAAAGAAGAAGTGGAACTTCTTAAAAAGATTGAAGCTCGCACACGTGAGGCAATTAAAAATGCACGCCAAGGCGATCTTCAAGACTTGCTTAATCAAGCAGAAGAAATCGCAGAGCAATTCAGACAAAAGCGTTTGTTCTTAGACAAAACAGTAAAAGCTCGAGAAGTCGAGATTAAGTCTGAAATTGTCGCGAAAGCGTTAGATGAAGTGATTAATGCAATGAGCGGTTATGAGAAAGATGTATCTATTGCGTTAAGTAGCAAATATTCTCGCTTCAGCATTAAAGCTCGATTAGATGAAGCAACAAAACGCAGAAGCAAAATTGCAACACTAGAGAAAGCAGTTAATGCGGAGAAAATGCTTATTGTGAGCGAAGTCAGCGCAGAAGCAAGTCGAATTGCAGCGAGAAGAAAGATGATTCCGATTCAATATGAATATCTCTTTAAAGATTGGCAAGACTTGATCACGGGTGAGCAAGATTTAGAGCCGATTATTGCTCAACGCATCGCAGAAGAAGAAAAGCGCGAAGCGGAGTTAAGAGCGAAAGCAGAGGCTGAGGCGCGGGAAAAAGCAAAAGTACAAGCAGAGGCTAAAGCGGTAGCTGATGAAATGGATAAAAGCGCAACAGAAAAAGCGCAAGAATCAGTCAGCGAGCCGTTATCTGATTTTGTTATTTCAATTCAATTGAAGCAAGTTACAAAATCAGAAGCAATCAGAATTGCTCGCACTTTAAAAGAACGCTTTGGCGAAAACGTCACACTAAAACCAATTTTAAGATCGTAAAGGAATAAAGATGTCAACAGCATTACAAACTTTAACAAACAAGTTAGCGAAGCGATTTGAAATCACAGATGCTTCAGACCTTATGAGCACGCTTAAAGCGACAGCATTTAAAGGCAATGTTAGTGATAGCCAAATGACCGCACTTTTAATCGTTGCGAATCAGTACGGATTGAATCCGTGGACAAAAGAAATCTACGCTTTCCCTGACCGACAAAGCGGGATTGTACCGATTGTCGGAGTGGACGGCTGGGCTCGTATTATCAATGAGAATCCAGCATTTGACGGAATGGAATTTGACATAGACGATGAAAAATGCACTTGTCGAATATTCAGAAAAGACAGAAACAGAGCGACAGAAGTCACTGAATATATGAGTGAATGCTACCGCGATATGGGGCCGTGGAAGACGCACCCTAAGCGAATGCTGCGACATAAAGCGATGATTCAATGTGCGCGTTTAGCTTTCGGATTTACCGGAATTTATGACAAAGACGAAGCGGAAAGGATTATCGAAGATGAAAATGGCTTCTCACAAAGCAGTCAAAATAAAAGCGTGATTGATACAAAACACGTCGAACTTATTTCAGATGAAGAAATCGAGCAAGTGAAAAGCTTGATTGAGCTAAGCGGCGTAGATGAACGCAAGATTCTAGCTTACGCCGGCAACGTAGAATCGCTCAAACATATTCCAAAATCAATGGTTGAGAAAGTTATTAATAGATTAAATCTATCACTAGACCAATCTCAACAAGACAACGAAGAAGAAGTCGGCGAAGAAATCGAAGTATGACAAAAAAACTAATCACACTTGATTGCGAGCAAGGAACGCAAGAATGGCTAGTCGCGAGACTAGGCATTCCGACAGCCACAGGCATTAAAAACATAGTGAATGCAAGTGGTCAGAAGTCCGCCGGCTGGATTCCCTACCTTGCCGAGCTTGTCGCAGAAAGCATTGAGGGCGTAACTGAAAGCTTTAAATCTCAAAGTATGGAGCGCGGAAACGAGCTAGAGCCACTCGCAAGAATGGCTTATGAGTTCGAAACGGGAAACAAAGTGACACAAGTCGGCGGTGTTTATCTCAACGAGAAAAAAGAGCTGATGATAAGCCCTGACGGCTTAATTTTGAGCCGCCAAAAAGGCTTAGAAATCAAGTGTCCGAAGATGAAAACGCATATTAAGTATATTCTTGAAGGCGGCGTGCCGACTGAATACGTGATTCAAATTCAAGCCGCACTTTGGGTCACAGGCTATGAAACGTGGGATTTTGTCAGTTATTGCCCGGAATATGAAAAACAAACGCTTTATCTACACACAGCAACTCGAGATGAGAAGCTGATGAAAGCGTTTGATGAGTATATACCGCAGTTTTTAACATCGCTAAAAGCGCTAAAAGGATAAAAAAATGGCTGGAGTCAATAAAGTAATTATAGTCGGAAATTTAGGAAACGATCCTGAAATCCGCACAATGCCTAATGGCGACGCAGTGGTAAAAATCAGCGTGGCCACAAGTGAAAGCTGGATTGATAAAAACACGAACGAGCGCAAAACACAAACAGAATGGCACTCTATCGTATTTTATCGTAGACAAGCTGAAATTTGCGGTCAGTATTTGAAAAAAGGCTCGAAAGTTTACGTTGAGGGCAAACTCAGAACACGCAAATGGCAAGATCAAAATGGTCAAGACCGCTACACTACAGAAATTCAAGGTGATGTATTGCAGATGCTAGACAGTCGCCAAGATTCGCAACAGCAAGCTAATGCACAAGCACCGCAAAACAACGCTTATGCGAATGCGAAAGCTGGAAAGCCTGTGCAGCAACAGGCTAGTAGTTTTGAAGACGAAAATATTCCGTTCTAGAGGCGAGTCATGTCAACTGTAAAGGAATATATAAAAGAAGATCTAGAAGCAATTTTACAGAATTATGGGATTGACCATAAAGGGAAACTTGATGAAATTGCTGATGATTTAGCAACAACTTTTGAAATGATTAATGAGGTAGCTAGTTATTCTCATTCGCCTTGCTATATAGATGAAGAGAACAAGGTGAAAAGACAGATTGAGCAAGAAAGAGAGTTAGCGTTAAGAGAATTTTTAATGCTTCCAGTTTGTAATGAGTGCAATGGCACTGGAAAAACTAGAGTACCTTTTACGCTAGCAGAAATTGGAGATTGTCCAAAATGTGGTGGTTGGGGTAGAAGATGAGAAAGATTATTCAGATTTGTGAATCTACAATTACAAGCTCCTCATTTGGTGATTCGTGGAATTTAAGTGCGCTATGCGATGATGGGACTGTGTGGGTCATTGATGGCATTGCCGATTATTCTGGAAAGCCAAAAGAATGGGTAAGAGTGCCTGACATTCCACAAGACGAACCACAAACAGACAAAGAACAATAGCCACCGTATCGGTGGCTTTTTTATTGGACTAAAAAATGGAAATTAAACTCACAGCAACGCAAGCACGCTGGAAAAATGCTTTTCTCGAGTTCTTGCGAAGTCAAGATAAAGCGCAGTCAATACAAGACTTCGCAAATAAACGACCGAAATCGAATCGACTTGATGTCGCTTCGATGGAAAGAATCATTATCTATCTCGAGCAATCGGGATTGATTCAGATCGAGCAACGACTTGCTAAAGCGTGCTTGTTTAAGTGCGTAGCAGTAAAAGAACAAAAAATCAAAAAGGAAAATGAAGAAATGGCTAAAACAGCAGAAAAAACAATTACAGAAAAGACACCGGAAGAACTCGAAGCAATGGCGCAAGAGCTCTTGAAACTATCAGAAGCGAAGAAAAAAGAGCTAGCAAGCGGCGATCACATTCGCAAAACATTGAATCCGTTGTTTCTTCAAGTGTGCCAAGCAAAAGGCAAAATTAATCGCTTGATTGAGCAGCAGATCGACGCAATGGACGAGTTAGACAAAGCAGTAAATAACTTGAAAGAAGCACTAAAGTGAGGTGAAAAATGGCTAATTTTATCGAAGTGACAGCACTAAATGATGACAAATTTTTTGTAAATATGGATCTGATTGAAGCAATAAAAATCGGAGAAAATAGAACGATTCTAACTACACCAGACGGCGACGGTTGCTACGTAGTAAAAGAATCGGCTAGAGAAATCTTACACAAAATCAACTTAAACGAAGCTGTCAAATGACAGCTTTTTTGTTATTAAAGGAATTATAAATGGCGTGGATTCACACTTACTCGGGAAAGTATATTGACTATAAGAATCCCGATTTTAACGAAATCAACATTACAGATATTGCGCACCACTTGAGCTTAGAAAATCGCTTTATGGGTCAAGCGAGCGAAGCGTATAGCGTAGCTAGTCATTCACTTTTCTGCGCTGAAATTGCTGAATATCTTAACTACTCTACTTATATGCAGTTACGCGTGCTAATGCACGATTTTCACGAAGCATATGTAAAAGATATTCCGACACCGCTTAAAAAAGTGTGCCCTGATTTTTGCGCACTAGAAGCGAAATTCGAGAAACTAGTAGAGCTTCGCTATATGTTGCCAGCGCTTACAGAACAAGAGATTCAGCAGATTAAATACGTTGATTTAGTCGCACTGCTAATGGAAAAAAATGCGTTGCTTTCAGATAAAAGCGAGTGGCCACAGCTTAAAAACATCGAGCCGATCGAATGCTTAAAAGTGCCGCGATTCTCGCCGAGAACAGCCGAAGAATTATTAAAAATCAAGTTCGGTGAATTGTGGGATAAAGCATTCAAAGCACAGCCGTTACACAACTTTTTACTATTCGTAGGAGTATCACAATGAAACTTGGATTCAATCCGTTTTCTTTGAGAAAACAAGTCAAGCACTGGTGCGAAATCGCAAGCAATCAAGCACTTCAAATTGAGCAAACGAAAACAGAATCAAGCAATCAGAAGTTAGAGATTGAGCAGTTAAAGAATCGCTTGAAATGCTTAGAAGCTGAAAACGAAAAACTGACAAAAGAGAATGATCAGTGGTACGAAGTGGCAACCGGACATAAAGTGATCGGACGTAATCGCGTGCTGGGGTATAAATTAAATAAAGCATTGTAATTCAATGTATTAAATTGAGTTATAAAGTAAAACTTAAATACTGAAAGAGGGATTTTTTATGACAGAACAACAATTAGAGTATAAACCGCAGCAATGCGGTTTTTTTTATTATCTCGACGAAATTAGTTTCGTTGACATCATTTAACTGATTGAAAATAAAGGATTAAAAATGAAATATCCGAAAAAATTAACGATTTTAATCTCGGTAGAAAATGAAAATCAAGATTACTTCTTTAGCCGAATGCGAGATGCGGGATTTATAGAGAATCTTACAGATAGAGATTTATTCGCAGACGAGAGTTTATGTAGAGAATGTTTCAATTATGACTCTATAGATAAATTAAGAGCGCTTGAAGTATTAAGAAAAGACTTGTTAAAAGATCTTCAGTGTCAAATTTCAAACTGTATTGATGAATTTATTGAAAGATTAGAGAGTTGAAAATGGCAAACAGCAAAAAACCGAGAGAAAAAAACATAATAAAAACGCTGTTATCAAGAAAATCAGCGACAACATCAGTAAAAGCTCTTTCATTTTAAGTGTAATCAAACTTGGAAAACACGGTCAAGTGTGGTTTAAAAATGGGATTCCGCAAGTGAACGGCAAAGTGTCAAAAACGGATTATGACTTGACATTTAATATGCCTCGTCCGTGGTCCTTTATTTTTGGGATCGCTTGTAGAAACGTAATGGGGCAGACATTTCTACGCGTTGAATATATCTCACTTTCTACACGTCACGCTTTCGCTTCTGAAGAAATTAAGAACTTTGTCGATGATGAGATTAACAATGTTATTGAGCAAGCGCCAGTTGAACATACTGTAACGCCGTTTTTCATAGCAAGTCCTGAAAAACGGGAGTTTACAGATGAAGAAATCAATAAACTTCTGAATCATTGCGGAACGTTCGAGCGACTAAAAACACCGCACGAAGTGGACATTATCCGCGAGAAAGGGATGGACGAATTGAGAAAGATCGATCCGGTTCCGTTCACTAGCAAAGCAACTTGGGCGATTCTTAGAAGTACGGCGTTGAGACATACGCAGAGCTGCGCACAATGGGACTAGAATCGATTCTTAAACTCAAAGGAATCGGCGAGAAACGGTGCGATGAATTGATCGAGGGATATAGAAAACTGCTGAAAAAATACTATCAGCAAGACTGTATAAAGAATCTTGAAGAGTTCGAGTGGCACATACACTTACATCAAGAAGCAATGAAAAATCTAGTAAGAAGAGATTCAGTATGAAGTTGGAAATAGCACTATTCATAATTGCAGCCGTTGAGATTGCAGCAATATACGCATTTAATAAATACGAGCAAAGAAATGGGCTTTGAAATAATCGCAAAAATATTAGACAGCGCAGCAGAAATGTGGGCGCTGTTTTTTATTCTGTTTTTAATTGAGATCGTCATATCTATTAAACGATTTTTTGACAGATTTATAGAAGATGAATTGATGATTTTGAATCTTAAAGAATCATTATATAAGTGATTAATAATCTATTAAGAGAGAAAATAATGATTGTATGGGCTTTATTTGATAGCGGAAACGGATGTTACGCTCAAGCAGCAAAACACTTTAATGATATTGAAATATTTTCAATAGGTATTGATATTGAAAGAAAAAATAATCATTTTATTAATTTGAATCTTGCTGATTATTCAAGAATGTTCGGCGATAACACTTTATTTGACACTTTAGATAATTTACCAAAACCCGATCTTATTATCGCGAGTCCGCCCTGCGAAAGCTGGTCTGTAGCAAGTGCTATGTGGGGGGGGAACGCATCTTGGAAGCAAGAAACAGGAGCTATTAATAAAGAATTGTCAAAGTTCACAATAAGAAATAGCGTCGACTATGATTTACCGCACGTTCAGTTTAAGTACGAACGTTCTTTTCTTAATAGAATCAACGGAGAATTGTGTATATATAACACGATTGAGATTATTAAGAGATACAATCCAAAAGTTTTTATTATAGAGAATCCCAGTTCAAGCAGAATCTGGCATTACATAAATGACATTCTTAATTTTAAATTAAATTTTGACAATCTGACTTATTATAACAATTATGGATATGCTCTGAATAAGCCAACAAGATTCAAGAGCAACATTAATTTGAATCTCAAGTCAGATAAAAGCAAAAGCGCAGAAAAAAAATGGGGTGAGTTTTCAAAAAAATACAACGAAAGATCGAATATTCCGATCAACTTAATAATAGACATATATAAAAGTGTTAATAACTATTTAAACAATGCAAGTGACGCTCCAAGTGAGCGTTTTTTATTTTAGAGATCTAAAGAATGGAAGAAACGCTAACTATACAAGAAACAGCAGATCTCTTGAAAATGAGCTATAACACAGTATATGCGCGAAAACTTGAACTCGGATTTTTTAAAATTGGCGGGATCAGAGGCTGGCGCATATATAAAAGAGATCTTGATCGAAACATACAAAAAGAAAATAATATCAGCCGACTAGAAGTTAGGATCGGCGATAAGGAGAATAAATGTCGATCTATAAAAAACAAAATGGTATCTGGTGGGTTGATTTCAGAACGCCAAGCGGTCAAAGAGTTAGACACTCTACTCGAACGACTGATAAAAAATCAGCGCAAGAGTACCACGACAAACTTAAGCACGAATCATGGAAGGTCGAAAAGCTAGGTAAAAATCCCGAGAGGACAATAGAGGAAGCTTTTGTTAGGTATCTTGAAGTTTCTCAAGGACAAAAGGATCTTGATACAAAAATACGCCATGTTCAGTATTGGCGTTCTGTTTTTGCTGGAAGAAAAATTAGCTCTTTAACAACTGACGATATCCTTAACAATTTGCCTACGCATGTTACGCGATCTGGTAAAAAATTAACGCCCGCAACACAGAACAGGTATCGAACGTCAATTATGCGCGTCTTGTCTTTGGCAAGAGAAGCTGGCTGGATTGATTCACTACCCTTTGTTCCAAAAAACAAAGAGCCAAAGGTGAGGGTTCGTTGGATAACAAAAGAAGAAGCTACACGATTAATTCAAAATTTAAGTGTTAAATGGATGAAGGAGGTCTGCTTGTTTGCGCTTGCAACGGGCGCAAGAATGACTGAAATTCTTTCTTTAACATGGGATAAGATTGATTTTAATCAAAGTATCGCAGTTATTACGAGCGACATAGCTAAATCTGGTAGAGCAAGATCATTGCCGTTAAGCACCGAAGCGCTTCATTTATTAAGAAAAAAACGAATCAATAAAACATCTAATATTGTTTTCCATCGCGGAAATGGGAAAAGAATTAGTGAAATTGATCGTGATATTTTTAAACGTGCATTAGAGCGTGCTGAGATAAAAGATTTTCGCTTTCACGATCTAAGGCACACGTGGGCTAGCTGGCATGTTCAGAACGGCACGCCGCTGATGGTTCTTAAAGAACTTGGTGGATGGGAGTCTATCGAGATGGTAAAACGCTATGCTCATTTGAATGCAACCCATCTTTTACAGTACGCTAACGTGGGAACGTTTTGGGAACACTCACAAATCAACATCTCTGGCTTAGTTGCCGAAAATGAGATTCTGGATAATAACCCAGAAAAGAAAAAAGCCGTAAGTTACTGATTTGAAAGACATAACTTACGACTAATACAACATTCTAGTGGCGGAGGAAGTGAGATTCGAACTCACGGAGGGCGTAAACCCTCGCCGGTTTTCAAGACCGGTGCCTTCAACCACTCGACCATTCCTCCGTGGTATAGACGGGCAGCAATATAATATAGATAAGCAGTTGAGTAAATTAAAAAATGTGTCCACCCCATTCAATAGATTATATTTTATTCATATTGATTTTAATTTACTCAAGTTTTTGCAAAAATGTTAATTTTTAACATTGACTTTTCAAAGGCTAACCAGTACTTTATCGCCATTGTTTTGTTTTTTATTCCATTTGCAAAGGAGCCTTTATTATGGAATCTCGTCTTGTTCTTGAAAGCAGAGAAGCCTCTTTACTGAGTACGCATAAAGTATTACGCAATACTTACTTTTTATTAGGTTTAACACTCGCTTTCTCGGCTGTTGTTGCTTATATTTCAATGAGCCTTAACTTACCTCGCCCAGGCATTATTTTGATGTTAGTCGGATTTTATGGTTTACTCTTTTTAACACATAAGCTTGCAAACAGCGGACTCGGTATTTTAGCGACCTTTGCTTTTACAGGCTTCTTAGGTTATACCCTAGGTCCTATTCTCAATGCTTATGTCAGTAACGGGGCAAGTGATATTGTCGTATTCGCTTTAGCGGGAACAGCTGCTGTCTTTTTTGCCTGTTCAGCGTATGTTCTGACAACAAAAAAAGATATGTCTTTCCTTTCTGGCACAATTTTTGCATTATTCATTGTCTTACTATTAGGGATGGTCGCAAGCTTCTTCTTCCAATCCCCAATGCTTTATATTGCAATTAGTGGCTTGTTTGTTGTGTTCTCTACAATGGCGATTTTATACGAAACCAGTAACATTATTCATGGTGGTGAAACAAACTATATCCGTGCAACAGTCAGCATCTTTGTCTCACTCTATAACTTATTTATTAGTCTACTAAATATCTTCTCTATTTTATCAAACGAAGATTAACAATCAGAGTAATAGGTAAATATAACGCCCCGACATCGGGGCGTTTTGCTATAATAAACACAATAAAAGTGCGGTCAATATTTAAAGAATTCAACAATATGATAGAAGTCAATAATCTCCAAATTGAAACCGATCCACAGGGTTACCTGCTCGATTTAAACCAGTGGAATGAAGAAGTTGCATTAGCTATTGCAAAAGAAGAACAAATTGAATTAACCGAAGCCCATTGGGAAGTGATTTATTTTGTCCGTCATTTTTATGAAGAATATAACACGTCTCCAGCAATTCGTATGCTAGTCAAAGCAATGGCGCAAACCTTAGGTGAAGAAAAAGGGAATAGTCGTTATTTACAGCGTTTATTTCCCGAGGGTCCTGCAAAACAAGCCACAAAACTGGCAGGGTTACCTAAACCTGCAAAATGTTTATAAATCAACCTGTTGAAAAAGATTATTTGATAATCATTTTTATTTACAAACTCATTTTTTAAGCATAGAATAGACTCGCGACTTTTAACCAACAACATAAGGAGAAAATAATATGCGTCGCTTAGCTGTTCTTTTAAGTGCAATCGTGCTTGGAATGTCTACATCCCCAGCTTTTGCAAAATTCAAAGTGGTCACCACATTTACTGTGATTCAAGATATCGCTCAAAACGTTGCAGGCGATGCAGCTGTTGTTGAGTCAATTACAAAACCAGGTGCAGAAATTCACGATTATGAACCTACACCAAAAGATATTGTAAAAGCACAAAGTGCAGATCTTGTATTATGGAATGGGTTAAATCTTGAACGTTGGTTCGAAAAATTCTTCCAAAACGTTAAAGATAAACCTGCAGCAATTGTGACCGAAGGGATTACTCCTATTTCGATCTATGAAGGGCCATATAAAGATGCCCCGAATCCACATGCTTGGATGTCGACATCAAATGCTTTAATTTATATTGAGAATATTAAAAATGCATTTGTGAAATATGATCCACAAAATGCGGCAGTTTATATTAAAAATGCAGAAAACTACGCCAATAAAATCAAAATGCTAGATCAACCATTACGCGAAAAACTGGCACAAATTCCAACTGGTCAACGTTGGTTAGTGACAAGTGAAGGTGCGTTTAGTTACTTAGCAAAAGATTATGGCTTACAAGAAGCTTACTTATGGCCGATTAATGCGGAAGAACAAGGCACACCACAACAAGTTCGCCAAGTGATTGAAACCGTACGTAAAAACAATATCCCTGTTGTGTTTAGTGAAAGTACGATTTCAGATAAACCTGCTAAACAAGTAGCAAAAGAAACTGGTGCCAAATACGGTGGTGTCTTATATGTTGACTCTCTTTCAACTGCAAAAGGTCCTGTTCCAACTTATATTGATTTATTAAATACCACTGTATCTACTATCGTTAAAGGATTCGAAAAATAATGTCTTCACCTACTGCTGCATCCATTTCAGTAAATGATGTTACGGTTCGTTACAATAACGGGCACATCGCAATTTACGATATGACATTTCATTTAGCAGGCGGAACCACATGTGCGTTGGTAGGTGTGAATGGTAGTGGGAAATCAACTCTGTTTAAGAGTCTCATGGGATTGGTTAAACCGCAGCAGGGCGAAATCAAACTGTGCGGTTTGCCAATTTCCTCAGCGCTCAAAAAGAATCTTGTTTCTTATGTCCCTCAATCTGAAGATGTTGACTGGCAATTTCCCGTTTCTGTTTACGATGTAGTCATGATGGGGCGTTATGGCTATATGAACTTTTTACGTATTCCCAGTGAATTGGATAAGCAAAAAGTACAGCAAGCCATGCAAAGAGTAAACATTGAACATCTTGCAGATCGTCAGATTGGTGAATTGTCTGGAGGGCAAAAGAAACGTGTCTTTCTCGCTCGTGCACTCGCTCAACAAAGTCAAATCATTTTGTTAGACGAGCCTTTTACGGGCGTCGATGTCAAAACAGAAAATGCGATTATGGATCTCCTTGATCAGTTACGTAGTGAAGGACATTTAATCCTCATCTCAACACATAACTTAGGGACTATTCCTGATTTCTGCGACCAAGTAGTAATGATTAATCGCACGGTGCTTGCTACAGGTAAAACCGAAACCACGTTTACCCAGAAAAACCTCGAACTCGTCTTTGGTGGAGTGTTACGTCATATAAAACTCCTTGGTAAAGATATTCATGACGATGAAGATACGCGTTCTGTCACGGTATTAAGTGATGATGAATTACCCGCCGTCTTTTATGGCGAAACCAAAAATGATCCTCCTGCGCCAATTACGAAAAATCCTGAACAAAAAGGTGAGAAATAATGTGGGACATATTGCTCGAACCCTTTCAATACAACTACATGGTAAAAGCGATTATTCTCTCAGCTGCTGTAGGGGGCATCTGTGCATTTTTATCGTCTTATCTCATGTTAAAAGGTTGGTCTCTCATTGGTGATGCCCTCTCACACTCCGTCGTACCTGGTGTTGCTATTGCTTATGCGCTTTCTCTGCCTTATGCGTTAGGTGCTTTTTTTTCTGGTATTTTAGCTGCGCTCTCTATTTTGTGGATTAAGTCCATCACAAAATTGCGTGAAGATGCGGTAATTGGCTTCATTTTTACCACTTTTTTTGCATTTGGGTTATTAATTATTTCCCTCAATCCAACCGCGATTAATGTTCAAGATATTATTCTAGGAAATATTTTGGGTATTGCAGATGAAGACATTACTCAGGTTGCTATCATCATTGGTATCACCTTGTTGCTGCTACTGCTTTTTTGGAAAGATCTTTTATTGGTCTTTTTCGATGAAACCCATGCTACATCTGTTGGGCTTTCCCCTTTACGCTATAAAGTGCTCTTTTTTACGTTATTAAGTGCTTGTGTTGTTGCTGCGTTACAGACAGTTGGGGCAATTCTCGTGATTGCAATGGTAATTACACCTGGCGCAACCGCTTATTTGCTCACGGATCGTTTTCAAACTCTCGCAACTATCGCTGTATTCTTAGGAATAACCACTAGCGCACTTGGGGTATATATGAGCTATTTTCTAGATGGGGCAACAGGTGGTCTGATTGTTTGCTTTCAAACCGCGATTTTTTTACTCGCTTTTTTCTTTTCGCCTAAATATGGTGTGTTAAGACAAAAAAGTGCGCTCAAAAATCGTGTAGAAATGGAGGCTGACAATGGCTAGTATCATACAATGGATAACAGAGCCTTTCACTTATCCTTTTATGCAAAATGCGCTCTTAACGGCGTTAATTGTCGCGATTATTTGTGCAGTACTGTCATGCTATCTTGTATTGAAAGGCTGGTCATTAATGGGAGATGCGATTTCACATGCCGTATTACCCGGTATTGTCATTGCCTTTATGCTAGGATTACCTCTGTCTATAGGTGCGTTTGGTGCTGGTATCTTTTGTGCACTAAGTGTTGGCTATTTAAAAGAAAATAGTCGTATCAAAGAAGATACTGTGATGGGGATTGTTTTTTCAGGGATGTTTGCCTTTGGTATTGTGCTCTTTACCAAAGTGGAAACAGAACAACATCTCTCTCATATTTTATTTGGTAACTTATTGGGTGTGAGTACAACTGAATTACTTCATACTTTGATTATCTCAAGCATTATTTTCACAACACTCATGTTAAAACGCCGTGATTTTTTACTTTATTGCTTTGACCCAAGTCATACGCGAGTCGCAGGACTAGCCCCTAAGCTTTTACATTATGGTTTGTTAATTTTATTAGCACTTACGATCATCACAGCCATGCAAGTAGTCGGGGTGATCTTAGTCGTGGCAATGCTGATCTCACCAGGAATCACCGCGTTTATTCTGAGTAAACGTTTTGATCATATGCTGCTTATCGCAATGTCAATGTCTGTAGCAACCAGTATCCTCGGTACCATCATCAGCTACCATATTGATGCAGCAACAGGTCCCTGCATTATTTTACTGCAAGCAACTGCATTTATGTGCGCTTTAATTTACCAGAAAATCAAATTGAACAAACATAATCCAGCAGTTTCATCGTCCTAGTGTCGCAATGAAAAATCAGGGAAGACTGTATCAAAAGGATAGTCTTGCTCAACAACACACTCAACTCGCGCGGTTTTCGGACCGCGCTTTAACCAAGCATGCAGATATTGTAACTGTGTCATAGAACCCAATGCCACAACCTCTACACTTCCATCTTGACGATTACGTACATAGCCTTTAACGCCTATTTTTGTTGCCTCTCGCCAAGTAAAATAACGAAATCCAACCCCTTGCACGATGCCATAAACAAAAAATTGCTTTTTTAACATGTGTTCCCTCCAGATAAAACCTACCATGAAAAGTTTTAACAGCATCACATTTTTTTCAATTAAAATTGATTTTACTATTTTAATTTGCACAAATATCGACTAGCATACACGCTAACACTTTAATAAATAAAGTGCTTCGGTTTAAAATTCTTTTCCTTACTAAGATAGGAGCATATATGAAATTTCGTTTCGCTGCATTAGCAACCGCAGCTCTATTAACAAGCACAGCGAGCTTTGCAGGTGTCGTAACAAGTTCATCAAATATTGATTTCCTTGCTGTTGATGGACAAAAACCAGGTAAATCACTTTTAAAAGAAGCGCGCTCTTTTAATATTAGCGATACACAAACTCACCAAGTCGTTGTTCGTGTTTCTGAAATTATCCGTTCTGGTTCTGACCGCACTTTATTTGAATCTGATCCTATCATTGTAACGTTTAAAGGGACTGCCGATGACATCGTGATTTCAGCGCCACGCTTAGAAACAGAACGAGATGCCAATGCGTTCAAAAAAGCACCTCACATCAGTGTAAAAACAGTTTCTGGTGTTGAAGTGGCAACAAAGCAAGAATACTTAAAACAAGAGGGTTTTTTACCTGGCGTCAACTTAGTTGAAAATCTATCTGAATATAACTCATCTGGCGCACCTGCTGCAGTAGCCTCTCTCGCCAGCACAACCATGCCTGCGGCACTACCTGGTTTTGGTAAAGCACAAAAAGGGAAAATTACAGTGCAAGGAGAAAACGTAGCAGAGCAAATGTTACAATATTGGTTCCAACAAGCAGATAAAGAAACACAAAAACGTTTCTTAAACTGGGCCCAAAACCAAAAATAATAAAAAGAATAATCTTAAAAAGTGAGCGCAGTGCTCACTTTTTATTTAAGTCCATCTCTGGATAAGGAGTCGTCATGCAAAATACTTATCGAACATTATCGGCGTGTAAACATCTCGCCTTAGTTGCTCATGATCACTGTAAACAAGATCTCATAAACTGGTGTAAAAAACACCGCACTTTGCTTGAACAACATATCCTTTATGCCACAGGTACAACAGGAAATCTGATTTATCAAGAAACAGGACTCCATATTGAAAGTTTATTGAGCGGTCCAATGGGAGGAGACCAGCAATTAGGTGGATTAATTGCAGAAAAAAGAATTGATATGTTGATTTTCTTTTGGGATCCCATGAATGCCGTCCCGCATGATCCTGATGTCAAAGCATTGATGAGAATTGCAACGGTCTGGAATATTCCTGTTGCCATGAATATGGCTACAGCAGATTTTCTAGTGACCTCACCCAGTTTTAATCAAGCAGTTCAAGTACGTATTCCTGACTACGATGGCTATTTAAAAGCCCGTTTAAAATAAAAGTGCGCGCTATTTTGTCAAACTAGATAAAATCGCATTATAATGGAGCTCAATATCAACAATGGATATTGAGCTATTTTTTTAAGAGTGACTTATTACTCTTGGAGGGTAAACAACAATGGCATTAATTTTAAATATTCTGAACTTTGTACTTGGCGGTTTTTTCACGACACTGGGTTGGCTGCTCGCAACAGCAATCAGTGCACTTCTCATTATTACTCTACCCTATACAAGAAGCTGTTGGGAAATCAGTAAAATGTCACTGATGCCTTTTGGGAATGATATTATTCATGTGAAATACTTAGAGCCAACAAGTGCAATAGGAAACTCATTGGGCACCGTATTGAACATTGTTTGGTTTATCTTGTTTGGTTGGTGGCTCTGCTTATCTCATATTTTTGCTGGAATCGCCCAATGCTTAACCATAGTAGGTATTCCTGTTGGTCTCGCGAATTTCAAACTTGCTGGCATTGCATTATTACCTGTTGGACAACGGGTTGTCCCTAAAGAAATCGCAGAAATAGCAAGACAACAAGCAGCACAACAACAGTTTAAAGATCGTTATTAGTAATTAAAGGGAAGAACATGCATCACTGGTTAAATGCAAAAGTCATTGCCACGATCCCCATTTTTATTGCTGTTAATTTTGCGGCATTTGCAATTTGGTTATTTGATATTTCCGAGCAAAGCATGCCGCTTATTTTAGGCATTATCGCTGGTGGCTTAGTTGACTTAGATAACCGTTTAACTGGTCGACTCAAAAATGTGTTTTACACCCTCATCGCCTTCTCAATTTCCTCATTAACCGTCCAAATGAGTATTGGTCATGGCTTTCAATTTACCCTATTAATGACAGCCATGACCTTTCTGTTCACAATGGTCGGTGCCATTGGGCAACGTTATAGCACAATTGCCTTTGGCACACTTGTGATCGCACTGTATACCACGTTATCTTATACGCCAGAAACGATTTGGTTTATCAATCCGATCATGATTCTGTGCGGAACATTACTGTACAGTATCACGACATTAATTGTTCACCTCTTTTTCCCTAATCGTCCAGTACAAGAAAGTATCGCCAAATCCTTTATCGCTTTAGGGGAATACTTAGATGCTAAGGCCCTCTTTTTTGATCCCGATGATATTGAACAATTGGCGAATAAAGAAGTGAATTTAGCAATGAAAAATAGTGGATTAATTGATGCGTTTAATACCGCACGGACTGCCCTTTTTTATCGTATCCGAGGTCAACATCGACATCGTCGAACCACGAAAATGATCCGCTACTACTTTGCTGCACAAGATATCCATGAACGCGCAAATTCCAGTTTATTTCATTACCCTTCTCTCGCAGAACAACTCAAAAATACAGATTTAATTTTTCGTATTCAACGCTTATTTGAACTGCAAGCGCAAGCATGCCGAGAAATCGGTGTTAGCTTACAACAGAATAAAGCCTATCATTACAATAATAAGGTTGAAAAAGCAATCATTGGCTTAACTCACTCATTTGAGCTATACAGCCAAACTCATCCCAAAGACGAACAAACACTACTCAATTTAAAAACCTTAATCGAAAACTTACAAACAACAGAATGGCAATTGAACCATTTAGATCAAGAGTCAAGCCAATATGAACAGTCTGACACGGCACAAATTCATACTGAGCAAGTGCGAGGTCTATACAATATTTTCTACGCCATAAAAAGTCACTGTCATGTGAACTCCCAATTATTTCGTCACGCGGTCCGACTTTCTTTGGTTGTCTTCACTGCCTGCTCTATCGTGGAGTTTTTCCACTTAAATCTTGGCTATTGGATTTTACTGACTTCAGTTTTTGTCTGCCAACCCAATTATTCAGCGACAAAAATGCGTTTAAAACAGCGCATTATTGGGACAATTCTAGGGGTAATCATTGGTTCACTCTTACCTTATATTAATCCAACATTGGAGCTTCAACTCGGCTTAATTGTCGCAACGAGTACCCTTTTCTTCTTTTTTAGAAGCAATAACTACAGTTTTTCAACTTTCTTTATTACATTACAAGTGTTAATCAGTTTTGATGTCATGGGTTTTGATTTGCATAATGCGATGTTTTCTCGTGTCATTGACACACTCATTGGTGCCGCCATTGCCTGGTTTGCCGTCTCTTATTTATGGCCAGATTGGAAATACTTGCAATTAGATAAAGTCAGCCGACAAGCGATTAAAAGTGATGCAAAATACTTACTTTATGTCATTAGCCAATTACAATTTGGTAAAGGAGATAATTTAAAATATCGTATTGTGCGTCGCTATGCCCATGAAAATGCGACAGCGCTAAGTACAACACTTTCGAATATGAATAATGAGCCACAAAAATATCAGACTCACTTACACAAAGGCTTTGAATTATTAAAAATTAATTATTCATTATTAAGTTATATTTCTACGCTAGGGGCTTATCGTAATAACATGAAACAACTGCAACAAAGTACCGAGTTTTTATCGGGATTTTACCCTATTGCAAAGAAAATTATCTATGTGTTAGAGCACATTGAAAAGCTACGACCTGATGTCTTCACTAAATTACAAGAACGAATTAAAACTGATTTAGCCTTGGCTAATGCAGAACAGAGTCAACATCTACTCCAACCGCAATTTAGTGTGCCTATTCAGCAGTTGAATATGATTAGTCAGATCTTACCTTCCCTTTATACGACTTTTCACCAAATTAATTTAGACATCAAGCAAAATTAAAATTGCAGCATCACCTCCCCAGGCTTTTGGGGCTTGGTGCAATGCTCGTACTTTAGGATGTTGCACTAACCAGCGTGGAATCTGACGCTTAAGAATATAAGAACCATAGCCTGTCATCACGCTAGCACAATAAATGTGCTCATGTTCACATGCCTGGATTAAACTCGCCAATTCTAACTTAGCTTGCTCTTTTGTTAATCCATGTAAATCTAAAAATAATTCAGGAGAAAAATCACCACGACGTAATTGTTTTAATAAATGTGAATCTTCTCCTTCTCTCAAATATTTCACCGCACTTTCTTCATTCAGTAATGGTTCATACTCATCAGAAAAATAAAACAACGTGTCTTCTTTCTCTCGAATTTCACGTAAAGGCGATCGTTTGATAACCTGCTTTTGACGAGGCATAACCCGTTTATCTTGTTTCAGAGCTTTAACCCCTTTTATTTCAGCACGAAACAAATCGATTTCATCTTGCTCTAGCATCTTTTCTCATTCCACTATAAAAATTAATCAAGATATAGCATAGTATGATTTACGTGAATTTCCAAAATTTTGTTGAATATGGTATAACTACGCCACTTTTCTTCTCATAACTGGAGCATACTATGGGACATAATCAAGAACTTATTGAAACGATCATGGCCGACCAAGTGCATCATGATTTACATACAATCCAAGATTTCCTACGCTGGACTTACAGCACCTTTAATCGTTCTGATATTTATTATGGTCATGGCTATGATAATGCGTGGGATGAAACTTTACAGCTTGTTTTAGCCACATTGGATTTACCCATCGATTTTCCAAGTGAGCTCTATACCTCAAGGTTAACCCGATCGGAAAAAGAAGTCTTAGTTCGTCTTGTCATCCAGCGTATTGAAAAACGTATCCCGATTGCTTATCTCACTCACCAAGCGTGGTTTTGTGGTTTAAATTTCTATATTGATGAACGTGTGATCGTCCCTCGTTCGCCAATTAGCGCATTAATCCAATCAGGTTTTGCCAATCTACTCCAAACTAAACCTAAACGTATTTTAGATATGTGTACGGGGAGTGGTTGCATCGCCATAGCTTGTGCGACACAATTTCCTGATGCCGAAGTCGATGCGGTTGATTTATCTGCTGATGCGTTGAATGTGGCAGAAATTAATATCGAACGTCATAATATGTTACACCGCGTTTATCCAATTCAATCTGACTTATTTAATGATTTACCTATCGACCAATATGATCTGATCGTGACTAATCCACCTTATGTAGATGAAGAAGACTTAGACGAAATGCCCGCTGAATTTCAGCACGAGCCTGATATGGCATTAGGTTCTGGTATAGATGGACTTGAGATCACAAAACGTATCTTAGCGAAAGCGGCTGATTATCTTACGGAAAATGGTCTACTCGTCTGTGAGGTCGGTAACAGCATGGTCCATCTTATTGAACAATACCCAGATGTCCCGTTCAACTGGGTTGAGCTCAAAAATGGCGGACTAGGTGTGTTTACACTCACAAAAGCAGAATTACTTAAACATCAATCATGCTTTATTTCATCCTTTTAAGTGCGGTTATGTTGACAAAAATTTTTCAATATAAAAAAAAGCCAGTGTTAAACACTGGCTTTCTTTCATTCTCGTAAAAACGATTAGAAGAATACACGTAAACCTACGCCAACTTTGTTGTCTTTAACTTTTGCTACATCAGATTTAGTTTTGAATGAACCACCTTCAACATAAGTTACAACGTTTTTGTGAAGTTTATAATCCACACCTAAAATAAATGCATTAAGTTTTACGTCATTAGCAACAACAGCTGCAATGTCTTTAACATCTTTAGCTACAGGTTTAAAGCTATTACCAGTCCATTTACCCCAAATATACTCACCGTATACTTTTGACATTGGAGTTACTTCATATTTAATACCAACTTCTACTGTTTTGTATTTATTAGATGCTAAACCAGTTTTAATTTCTGGATAAACCATATAACCATCATCATACATCGTATCAAAAACTAAAGCGTCAAATTGAGCTTTATTTGTTAATTTTTTCTGAGAATAATCAACAGCTAACGCTAAAGCACCAAATGATAATTCCGTACCAACTGTAAATGCTTTGCTGTCTACGTTAGCGCCGATTTTCTGTTGGCTGTAACCAGCTTCAAGTGCAAAACCGAAATCACCCATTGTTCTGTTATATAATGCACCTAACACATATGCATTTTTATTAACAGTTTTCTTATCTGCTGCATATTTAGCTGGATCTTCAGCAAAAACATAGTCTGCACCAAAGCTGAAACCGTTGAAATCTGCTGATTTGAAGTGAATAACTTTGTCACCAGATGTAACCAATTGGTTAACGCCACCTAAGTTATAAGTATAGTCAGAAACACCGATATCATCACCAATTGTTAATTGTTTACCAAATGTTAATGTACCTACACCTTCATAACCGAAACCAGCATAAAGACGTTTAACATGGATGCTATCACCGAATTTTTTGTCACTGAAACGTAATTCTGTGTAAGCTAATGCGCTTAAGCCTTCACCTAAATCGTGTGATGCTTTGAAAGAAACACGTGAACCTTTGTCTTTTAGGTCAATACGTTTGTCAGTTTCTTTTTGTAAAAGTAAACGTACAGAACCGTTTACATCCACTTTAGTGCCATCTTGGTTGTATACTGTTGCTGCGTTTGCTGAAGTTGCAGCGAATGCTGCGACTGCTAATGCTACGATTGTCTTTTTCATAAAATCACTACCTTGTTTGTTGGAGTTTTATCATTTAATTAAGTAACCAAAATCACTTAATCAACCTAAAATCGACATTGAGGCTATTACTAGTCTCATAATTTTTGCAGATGCAAGATAGCAAAGCTCCTATCTGTTGTCAAAATAATATCAAATACAGCAGTTTTATACTTTTTCATTAAAAACAACGAGTTATAAAAAAATCATCTTTACAAAGGCTTACAAAAAGTGTTAGGAAGATCACAAATATTGCAACTCACAAATAAAAATGAACTTTTGTAAAACAAAATAACACATTGATTTGAAAGCAAAAATAAATTAAAAAAACACTCTCACATCAATATTTGTGAAGGGAAACAACCTCTTTTTTAAACTTCATTTCATTTTTGTGATCTATATCACAAATCATCCTATAAAAATTCATTAAATAAGCTATTTTTGCTCACATTAAAACCTTTTTTGCCAACGTATTTTAGTAAAGAAAAGAAGAAGATAATCTCGCGCATTGTGCCAAAGCAGGCTTTCACATAACATATTGCGGTAAAAATATCTCGTATTGATTTTAACCAAAGTAATCTCTTCTTAGGCTGACAAATTAACCCAAATTTTTTATTGTTCTTAAAACCAGAAATGGCGATAATATGCCACTTAACTTGTGGGCAACAAAAACTGCCCGAGCGAATATCATGATGACTGAATATCTTCTCCTTATTATTAGTACTGCATTAATTAACAACTTTGTCCTAGTAAAATTTCTAGGACTCTGTCCATTCATGGGGGTTTCAAAAAAAATTGAAACCGCTATTGGCATGAGTCTAGCGACCATGTTTGTACTCACTGTTGCGTCCATTTCAGCCTATTTAATTGATACCTACATTCTCAGTCCATTAAACGCAACTTTTTTACGTACCTTGGTTTTTATCTTAGTGATTGCAGTCGTCGTTCAATTCACCGAAATGGTCATTAACAAAACCAGTCCGACACTATATCGTTTACTGGGTATTTTTCTTCCGTTAATTACGACAAATTGTGCCGTACTTGGTGTAGCACTATTAAATATCAACTTAGCTCATAATCTGACGCAATCTATTATTTATGGTTTTGGTGCGTCGCTGGGTTTTGGTCTTGTGCTCGTCTTATTTGCCGCATTACGTGAACGTTTAGCCGCTGCCGATGTTCCCATCATTTTTCGTGGTGCAGCTATTGCCCTCATCACAGCAGGGTTAATGTCACTGGCTTTTATGGGTTTTACTGGATTAGTACGACTATGATGACATCAACCCTATATCTCATCTTAATCGCAATTACTCTCCTCGCACTCATCTTTGGTGCGATTTTAGGGGTTGCTTCAGTCAAACTGAAAGTAGATGCTGATCCAATTGTAGAGAAAATTGATGCATTACTTCCACAAAGCCAATGTGGGCAATGTGGCTACCCAGGTTGTAAACCCTACGCGGAAGCCATTGCACATGGTGATGACATCACAAAATGTATTCCTGGCGGACAAACTGTCATTATTAATATCGCTGAATTAATGGGGGTAGAGCCTCCCTCTACTGAAGTAGAAGGTGATCCCGTTCCAATGGTCGCGTTCATTGATGAAGCAATGTGCATAGGCTGCACTAAATGTATTCAAGCTTGTCCAGTAGATGCCATTATTGGCACAAACAAAGCGATGCATACAATTATTCCTGACTTATGTACAGGCTGTGAGCTTTGTGTTCCACCTTGTCCAACTGATTGTATTTCAATGACCAAAGTAAAAAGTAATATCGATAACTGGAATTGGAAATTTGACCCAAAACTTGTTATTCCCATCGTAGATACCACAACGACACAGAAGAAATTCATTAAAGGGGAATAATATGGATATTTTAACACATTTTAATTCTGGAAAACTGTGGGATTTTAAAGGTGGCGTGCATCCCCCTGAACGTAAATCGCAGTCAAATCATAAACCGATTCGCCGAGCAAAATTAGTCGATACATTTTATATTCCACTCAAACAACATGCTGGTGCAGAAGGGAATTTGCTTGTCAAGGTGGGGGACTATGTTTTCAAAGGACAGCCTCTCACTCAGGGGGATGGTCTGCGTGTTTTACCCGTACATGCTTCGACCTCAGGTTTTATTACCGCAATTACTCCTCATGTTGTCCCTCATCCTTCTGGATTACCTGAACGTTGTATACAGCTTGAGGCTGATGGACAAGATACATGGCGTACTCAACATCCCATTGATGATTTTCTTACTCAAACGCCTGAACAGTTGATTGAAAAAATTTATCAAGCGGGCGTGGCTGGGCTAGGCGGTGCAGTTTTCCCAACAGCTGCCAAAATTCATTCTGCAGAAAAACAAGTCAAATTATTGATTATTAATGGTGCAGAATGTGAACCTTATATCACATGTGATGATCGACTTATGCGTGACTATCCTGAAGAAATTATCGAAGGTACACGTATTCTGCGCTACATTTTACGCCCAGAAAAAGTGGTGATTGCGATTGAAGACAACAAACCAGAAGCCGCAGAAGCATTACGCCGAGCATTACATGGAGCAAACGATATTGAAATTCGTGTGATTCCAAGCAAGTATCCTTCGGGTGCTGCCAAGCAATTGATTCAAATATTAACGGGTATAGAAGTACCTAGTGGACAGCGTTCTTCAAGCATTGGTGTACTGATGCAGAATGTGGGGACAGCTTTTGCCATTAAACGTGCCGTAATTAATGATGAACCACTCATTGAGCGTGTTGTGACGTTAACAGGTGATAAAGTCAATCATAAAGGAAATTATTGGGTACGATTAGGTACTCCGATTTATCAGCTACTGCAACAAGTTGATTATCAATATGATGCCCGTTTCCCTGTTTTCATGGGGGGACCGATGATGGGATTTATTCTGCCCGATCTGCACGCCCCCGTGACTAAAGTCACCAACTGTTTACTTGCACCAGATCATTTTGAATATGCGCCACCTGCACCAGAACAATCTTGTATTCGCTGTTCAGCGTGTTCAGATGCATGCCCAGTTAACCTTATGCCCCAGCAACTTTATTGGTTTGCAAGAAGTGAAGATCATGAAAAATCGGAAGAATACGCACTAAAAGATTGCATAGAATGTGGTCTATGTGCCTATGTTTGTCCAAGCCATATCCCTCTGATCCAGTATTTCCGTCAAGAAAAAGCAAAAATTTGGGAAATTAAGCAAAAAGCTAAACAAGCAGAGGAAGCAAAACTGCGCTTTGAAGCACGCCAAGCTCGCTTAGAACGTGAAGAGCAAGAACGTAAAGCACGTTCTCAAAAAGCAATGGAAGCACGCCGGCAAGAAATGAAATTAGAAAATGGTGAAGATCCTGTACAAGCTGCTTTAGCACGTTTAAAAGCGAAAAAAACGGAACAAGAGCCACAAAAAATTGATATCAAAACGATTGTCACTGCAAAAGGAGAAATTTTACCTGACAATAGCGATATCATGGCACAACGCAAAGCTCGACGTTTAGCTCGTCAACAGGCGGAACAACACACGTCAAGTGATATTACTTTGATGCAGGAAAAAGAACAATCAACGCCAGATGATCCCAAAAAAGCGGCGCTCGCGGCAGCGATTGCAAGAGCCAAAGCCAAAAAAGCCGCAGTTCAGAGCGAAGTCAGTGCGGTTGAAAAACAGAGTGAATCATTGATCGAGACAGCAGATACAAAAGATGTCGATCCACGCAAAGCGGCGATTGCGGCTGCCGTTGCAAGAGCCAAAGCCAAAAAAGCCGCAGTCCAGGGCGAAGTCAGTGCGGTTGAAAAACAGAGTGAATCATTGATCGAGACAGCAGATACAAAAGATGTCGATCCGCGCAAAGCAGCGATTGCGGCTGCCGTTGCAAGAGCCAAAGCCAAAAAAGCCGCAGTCCAGGGCGAAGTCAGTGCGGTTGAAAAACAGAATGAATTGTTAGCAGAGACTGCAGATACAAAAGCAGTCGATCCGCGCAAAGCAGCGATTGCTGCAGCAGTCGCGAGAGCTAAAGCGAAAAAAATAGCGCAACAAAACCAAGAAGAAGGATAACACCAAACAATGTTTAAAATGGTCAGCTCCCCCCATACTCATTCAGGTAAACTCACTATGCGCATTATGTTGTGGGTCATCTTAGCAATGCTACCTGCGATTTGGATCCAATTATATTATTTTGGTTTTGGCGTTCTTATCCAAATTGCATTAGCCGTAACATTCGCACTCTTTTTAGAATGGGGTGTCACGCTTTTACGGAATAAACCCACTTTATTTTATCTTTCTGATTTCAGTGTGGTTGTAACAGCACTCATTTTAGCTATCGCGATTCCACCTTATGCGCCCTACTGGCTGATTTTAATTGGGACTTTTTGTGCAGTTATCTTGGGGAAACACGTCTATGGTGGCTTAGGTCAGAACTTATTCAATCCTGCGATGGTTGGTTACGTCATTTTATTAATTTCTTTTCCACTGCAAATGACAACATGGTTACCACCAGTCAGCTTGTTAAATGAACCCCCGACAATAACCGATGCCTACACGTTAATTTTTACAGGATTTAGTACTGATGGTTTCAGTTTACACCAGCTGACGACATCGATTGATGCCATTACTCAAGCTACCCCATTAGACAGCGCGAAAGTGGTCTTGAAGGAGGCAGACTATGCCACATTATTACACTCTCCCATTTTTTCATCTGGTCTGGCAATCGGTTGGTGGCAAATGAATGTGGCTTTTTTATTAGGCGGCATATTTCTCATATTAAAACGTATCATCCATTGGCAAATTCCTATTGCGATGCTTGTGACGTTTACGATGTTAGGCGGCATGACTGAATTACTTTCATCAACACAACACCTCTCCACTAGCGCCCATTTACTGAGTGGTGCAATGATGTTTGGTGCATTCTTTATCGCCACAGATCCCGTCACCGCGTCTATCACACCTCGTGGGAAACTCGTATTTGGTGCGTTAGTTGGATTACTTGTCTATATTATTCGTTTTCATGGTAGTTACCCTGATGGTGTGGCTTTTGCGATTTTACTCGGCAATATTTGTGTGCCATTAATTGATCACTATACTCGTCCTCGTGTTGCAGGTCATCATAAATAAGGAATAATGATGAAGACGGTTAAAATTTCAGCTTATTACGCCACGTTACTAGCCTTTGTTGCGGTTATTTGTACGAGTTTATCTACTGCGGTGTATTTTCTAACGAAAGAGAGAATTGCCCAAGAAATGAATAAGCAACAACGTGATCTCTTACTACAAGTGGTACCACAACAGTATATTGATAATGACTTAACTGATCATTGCTATCAACCCACCAGCCCTAAACTCATAGAAAACCGTATCACCCAAATTTGTGTTGGAATAAAAAATGGGAAAAAAATGGCATACGCTTTTGAAACAAGTGCTCGTGATGGTTATTCTGGCGAAATTCGTTTACTTGTAGGATTAACCCCAGAAGGAGAAGTATTAGGCGTTCGCGTATTAGAACATCACGAAACGCCAGGGCTGGGGGATAAAATTGAAACCCGTATATCAGATTGGATTCTAAGCTTTACTCAGCAAAAAATTCATGCCGACAATACAAACGAATGGGCAGTAAAAAAAGATGGAGGGAAATTTGATCAATTTGCTGGTGCAACTATCACACCACGAGCCGTTGTTAACCAAGTAAAACGTGCTGCACTCAGTATGTTAGATGAACTCAATCAAGGAAATCAACCATGAGCGAAACTTTTGAAAAACATACCGCACTTTCTGATCAAAAAACAGATGTTGTCGAAACCACTGCGGTACAAGCAGAAAAGCAAGCTACACACTTATGGAAAGATCTGTTTTGGCAGGGAGTATGGAAAAATAACTCGACGCTTGTTCAACTATTAGGATTATGCCCTTTATTAGCTGTCTCAAACAATGTCACTAATGCTCTGGGTCTAGGATTGGCAACTATGCTCGTGTTAATGTGCAGTAATACGGTCGTGTCGTTATTTCGTCAACACATTCCACATGAAATTCGTATTCCCATTTATGTGATGATCATTGCTACGACAGTTACTATGGTACAATTATTGATGAATGCGTATACTTACTCGCTTTATCAATCTTTAGGCATTTTTATTCCATTAATTGTCACAAACTGCATTGTTATCGGTCGCGCAGAAGCCTTTGCCTCAAAAAACTCACTACGCCACGCGATGTTTGATGGTTTTGCTATGGGACTAGGTATGTGCCTCAGTTTAGTTGTACTCGGGGCAATTCGCGAGATCTTAGGTAATGGTACTTTATTTGATGGGCTAGAACACTTACTAGGTGACTGGGCAAAAGCAGCACGAATTGAACTGTTTCAATTGGATAGCCATTTTTTGCTTGCAATTTTACCTCCTGGTGCTTTTATCGGTTTAGCGCTCATTTTAGCGATGAAAAATTTTATCGATCAACGTAAATAAAACAGCATGAATAAACAAAAACGGATTGAAATACTTACTCGATTACGGGATGCCAATCCTCATCCAACCACTGAGCTTCACTACAGTTCACCTTTTGAGCTATTAATTGCTGTGATTTTATCTGCACAAGCAACAGATAAAGGAGTAAATAAAGCGACTGAAAAATTGTTTCCTGTCGCTAATACTCCTCAATCCATTTTAGACCTGGGCGTTGAGGGGTTAAAACACTATATCAAAACCATTGGACTCTATAATAGTAAAGCGGAAAATATCATTAAAACGTGTCGCGACTTGCTCGAAAAACATGGGGGTGAAATTCCGCAAAACCGTACCGCACTTGAAGCCCTAGCTGGCGTTGGCAGAAAAACTGCGAATGTGGTACTCAACACAGCCTTTAGTCAACCCACGATTGCCGTCGATACGCATATTTTCCGTGTCTCTAATCGAACAGGATTTGCCCCAGGTAAAGATGTCATCAAAGTGGAAGAAAAATTACTTAAAGTCGTACCGAACGAATTTAAAGTGGATGTCCACCATTGGTTAATTTTACATGGCCGCTATACTTGTATCGCCCGTAAACCACGCTGTGGTTCATGTATTATAGAAGATTTGTGTGAATTTAAAGAAAAAACGGACTGCTCTTAGTCCAAATCACATAACAAATAGCGTGTTCAACTACACAAAAAATCGTGATTTCTGTATCACAAGAACTTACTTCGCCTATCCTGTTTATCAAAACATGGCGTATTCAATAATCTGGATGTAACAATGACAACAAAACAAGAAAGACAAACTTGGTCTAGTCGACTCACTTATGTCATGACCGTTGCGGGTGCAACCGTGGGTTTTGGCGCAACATGGCGTTTCCCTTATCTCGTTGGTGAAAATGGGGGGGGCGCATATGTTTTTTTATTCTGTTTAGCCATGCTCTTAATTGGTATTCCAATGATTTTAGTTGAAAACGTCATTGGACGACGTTTACGCGTGAATGCGATTGATGCATTTGGTGATAAACTCGAGAAACGCAATATTTCAAAATATTGGAAGATCGTGGGCTATTTAGGTCTACTCGGTGCATTTGGTATTATGGCCTATTATATGGTGTTAGGTGGCTGGGTGATTACTTATATCGTCAATTTGATTACAGGTACACTCGATATTTCCCAACCTATCACAAAAGAAATCGCACAAGACTTCTATACTTCACATATCAATGACAGCCCGATGGGTATCACGCTCTATACGTTACTCTTTGTGCTCTTGAACTATTTTATTCTCGCCAAAGGGATTATCGGCGGGATTGAGCGAGCAGTGAAATATTTAATGCCCCTACTCTTTATTTTTCTGATTGGTATGGTCATTCGTAACGTCACACTCCCTGGTGCAATGGAGGGTATCACATTTTATCTAAAACCAGATTTCTCTAAAATTACACCACAGCTGTTTGTTTTCGTATTAGGACAAGTTTTCTTTGCGCTAAGCCTCGGCTTTGGTGTATTAATCACGCTGTCCAGTTACTTAAATAAAGAAGAGAACCTTATTCAAACTGCGATCATTACAGGCTTCACCAATACTATCATTGCTGTTCTTGCTGGTTTTATGATCTTCCCATCATTATTTACTTTTGGTATCGCCCCTAATTCAGGTCCAACTTTAGTTTTCCAAAGCTTACCGATCGTCTTTTCACATTTATGGTTAGGGAAAATCTTTGCTATTATCTTTTTTAGTTTATTACTTATTGCTGCATTAACCACTTCATTAACGATTTATGAGGTCATCATTACTGCGCTACAAGAAAAGCTCAAAATGCGTCGTAGTAAAGCAATTATGCTAACATTAGGCGTGATCTTCGTATTAGGTAATCTTCCTTCTATTCTAGGAGACAATGTATTCAAGGATATTCGCATTTTTGGAAAAAGTATTTTTGATACCTTTGACTATGTGAGTGGAAATATCCTCTTTATGCTTACTGCACTTGGTTGTGCCATCTTTGTTGGATTTGTGTTAAAAGAAGATGCCAAAAAAGAACTTTCTCCTACACCAGATTCTACTTTCACAACGATCTGGTTTAACTACGTAAAATTTGTTGTTCCACTCATTATTTTAGTTATTTTTGTGAGCAATTTATTGTAAGATTGAAAAGGTGAACAAAAGTTCACCTTTTTTATTATCATACTTTAAGGTTGTCACATGCATACTAACTATGTTATTAGCTTAACGAATGCTCATGCTCGCCGAGAACATATCAGACAAGAATTTGGGCGCCACAATATATCCTTCGAGTTTTTTGATGCGTTAACCCCATCTCAACAGTTAAGTGAAGAAATCCGTCATCTACTTCCCGAATTACTTGAACATAAAAATCAAACACCTGGTGAAAAAGCATGTTTAATGAGCCATTTGTTGCTTTGGCAACGATGTATTAACGAAAATATGCCTTTTATTAGTATCTTTGAAGATGATGTGCTATTAGGAGAAAATGCCTCTAAATTTTTAAACGAATATGATTGGTTATATGAACGCTTTTCAAAAGAGGAAGCGTTTATCATCAAACTAGAAACGTTTTTACAAAAAGTAAATACACAAACAAGTAAAATAGCCGCATTCGAAAACCGATATTTTGACAAGTTACATAGTGAACATGTAGGAACAGCTGGATATATTATTTCTTACCAAGCTGCGCAGTTACTACTATCAGAATTTCAAAAACTAAAAAATGAGCAGCTGAGACCTATTGATATCCTGATGTTTAATATTGCACTAAACAAAAAAATTGTCTCATATTATCAATTAACTCCTGCGATTTGTATGCAAATACAAACAAAACAACAAGAAATCACAGAAATAAAAAGTCAGCTATCTGATGAGAGACGAAAAAATATACAGCGCTACCCTTATAAAAATAAGCTAAATATATGGCAGCTATTCATGAAAGGGATCACTAAACCATATAGACTTTACTTAAAGAAAAAAAGAAAAATTATTCCATTTGAATAAAAACTAAACCTAAGATATCTTCAAACTTTCTAATAGATAAAAACACTATGCAAAACTCAACCTTATCTACACTAAAAGACAACTTAAATATTATAGCAGAGCTCATTATTGATAAAAATGATGTGTTTTATATTGATATCCCTTTACATTTCAATGTAGGGGACTTATTAATCTATCATGGTACAGAAGAATTCTTTTTAGAACATAACATCAAGATAAAACTTAGAGAATCCACACGTTCTTTTTCTATGACAAGATTAAAAAAAGAAGTGACTGATAAAACAACAATATTATGTCACGGTGGAGGAAACTTCGGTGACATCTACACTAATCACCAAAATATCCGAGAAACAATTATTAGGCACTTTCCTAATAATCGTGTGATCGTACTTCCGCAAACGGTTTTTTTTGAAGGAGATATGACCAAAAGTATTAATATTTTTACTCAACATCTAGATTGTCACTTATTTGCTAGAGATCGTGAGTCGGCAGAATTGCTAAAACATTTTTCAAAACATGTTTACCTTTGCCCAGATATGGCTCACCAGCTTTATGCTGATTTTCCATATCGTGATGTGACAATACAAAATAAAAAAATACTCTATTTCCTACGCACCGATATAGAAAAAACAGAAATTGAAGAAAAAATTACTAGTATATTGCCTGAAAATGCGAGTATTAAAGACTGGGATACTCTATTACCCAGAAAGTATTATCATTCTCTCAGATATAAACTAATAAAAAGATTGCTCAAATTATCGAAGAAAACAAACAGTACTTTTTTGAGCAAAATTGCTCATAAAATGTGGCTTAATTACACTAAAGAGATTATCCACTATGTCATTAGCGAATTTCTAAAATACGATGAAGTAATTACAAGCCGACTTCATGCACATATTTTATCTTGCTTATTACACCTACCAAATCAAGTTTGTAATAATTCATATGGAAAAAATTACAATTATTTTTATCAGTGGACAAAAGATATTCCATTCTGCAAACAATACCAACAATAAAAGTAGAGGAGGAGTAATAAAAGAAAATCAATGTTTGGTTTTCTTCTCCTCTAACACTTCCCAGCGAGAAAAAGCTTGTTCTAAAGCTTGTTCTGCGTCTGCGAGAGCTTGAAGTTTGGCGGAGGTATATTCATGAGGCTGTTGAAAAAATGTCGTACTACTCACTTCGCGCTGTAAAGTATTGAGTTCAGCCTCTAATTCTTCTAGTCGCTGCGGTAACTGTTCCAATTCACGCTGTTCTTTATAAGATAATTTTCCTGAGCGCTGTGAATTCTTTGTTGCCATCGAAGTCGTTGTTATATCAACCGCACTTTCTGGTTGCGGTGTATTTGTCTGCTTTTGCTTTATATTCGCTTGTTCAGCTTTATGAGCGAAATAATTTGCTTGCTGCTGTTTCGCATCGTGAAACCCGCCGACATATTCATTCAATACCCCTTCTCCTTCAAACATGACACATTCTGTTGCGGTGTTATCAATAAATTGTCGGTCATGGCTTACAATCAACAATGTACCTTGATAGTCAGTCAGGATTTCCTCCAACAACTCTAATGTTTCCACATCTAAATCATTAGTTGGCTCATCAAGAATCAATAAATTATTCGGTTTCAATAGGAGTTTTGCCAATAACAAACGATTTCGTTCACCACCAGACAAAGCTTTAACGGGGGTCATAGCACGCTTAGGGGGAAATAAAAAATCTTGCAAATACCCTAACACATGACGTTTTATTCCATTCACTTCAATATCTTGTTTGCCATCTGCAACATTATCCATGACGCTCTTTTCTGGATCGAGATCCGCACGGTACTGATCAAAATAAGCAATCTCTAGTTTTGTCCCACATCGAATCGTACCTGATGTTGGTTGTATTTCCCCTAGCAATAATTTAATTAATGTCGTTTTACCACAGCCGTTTGGTCCGACTAACGCAATTTTATCACCACGTAGAATCGTGGTACTAAAGTTATGCAGTAGTGTTTTACCTGCAACGGTATAACTAACATTGTTTAATTCAAAAACGATCTTTCCTGATCGACTTGAATTATCAATTTGTAGTTTAGCCGCCCCTAATACTTCTCGACGTTGACGACGTGCTTCACGTAACGCTTTTAATGCTCTTACCCGCCCTTCATTTCGTGTTCTTCTCGCTTTAATCCCCTGACGAATCCAAACTTCTTCTTGTGCGAGTTTTTTATCAAATAGTGTATTTTGTAAGGCTTCTACTCGTAAATTTTCTTCTTTTGTGCTGAGATAAAGATCATAGTTGCCAGGATAAGAAACCAACTGTCCCCGATCTAAATCTACGATACGTGTTGCCATGTTGCGAATAAATGAACGGTCATGTGAAATAAAAACAATACTTCCACTAAAACTTAACAAAAATGTTTCAAGCCATTCAATTGCTTCTACATCTAGATGGTTTGTTGGTTCATCTAATAATAAAACATCTGGATCACAAACTAATGCTCGAGCAAGTGCGGCTTTACGTAACCACCCTCCTGATAGGTCAGAAAGTGGCGTGTCTGGATGCAACGCAAGTTTAACTAATACTTCTTTAATTTTATTCTCAAAACGCCAACCATCTGCATGATCCAATTTGCTTTGGATGCCCGCTAACTGATTTAATACGGACTCACTACAATCTTGTTCAAGCCTAGCTGAAAGATGATGATATGCTTTCAATAATTCAGCTAAGTGCTCAATGCCCTCAGCAACATAATCAAATACATTGCCTGATGCATGACGTGGTGGGTCTTGTTCTAAACGAGAAACAACCAAATCTTTTTCAAATTGTAGCCTACCATCATCCATCTGTACCTCACCAGACAAAATTTTCATTAATGTCGATTTCCCTGCGCCATTACGTCCAACAAGACAAACTCGCTCGCCAGCCTCAATATGTAACTCAGTATGATCTAATAAAGGATAATCACTAAAGGAAAGGTAACCGTTAGTCAGGGAAATTAATGCCATAATGCCTCTTTGTTAAATGACGTTTTACTACAATTTCAACACAATATTTAAATATCGATTTTCTTATTTGATTTGATGACTGCAACACCTACATTGTCACAGCTGACATCACTATTTTTTACAAGCTGATGCTGGTTATAACTGCTGATATACTTTTAGTGCATACGCATCAGACATCCCCGCAATATAATCACAAATAATGCGCTTTTTACGCGTGTCTTCTGCATTTTTCCAACGCATTGCCGTATTACGAGGCAAAAGACGTTCAGGATCGGATTCAAAAATTTGGAACATTTCTGTCAATATACGCTGCCCCTTATACTCTATACGCTGTGTTTCCACATCACGAATAACATATTTCCATACGAAGTTTTTAAAGACATTTAAGACAGCCACGACTTCTTCTGGTAACGCCGCATTATAGCGTAATAAAGGCTCAGTAAAATCCGCCGTCAACGTCCAATGCACATTGGTAATAAAATAGTTTACTAACGCACCAATAGCATGCTTACGTAAATAATGCTGATCGGAAAATAATTTTTCTGTGATGCCATCAATATTGTTTTGGATCCATTCCGACGGACATGTTCTTAGTTCCAACAGGGCTTCTTGCCATTGATGCACATTCACCACCCCAACAACAATAGCATCTTCTAAGTCATGTACACCATACGCAATATCATCAGCCAATTCCATTAAACTACAATCTAATGATTTATAACGAGTTCTTAACCTGTCATTTGGGGTCAAACGCTCACAATGAAACTGTCCAAATAAAGTGCGGTCTGCTTCTGAAAGCGGTTCAAGTAACCAAGTAAACATGTTTAAATCATCACGAAACAGTCCTTTACCAGGCTTCCAATCAGTGATTTTGACATAACGCGGATCAGGATGTTCTGTATGAGCCAGTTGAGGATATTGTGGTGAAGACTGATCTAAAATAGTAGGATATTTCACAATACCAAGAATCGTGCGCCGAGTGAGATTCATTCCAGCTTCAAGTGTATACGGTTCTAGCTTAGTTAATAAACGAAATGTCTGTGCATTCCCCTCGAATCCACCATGGTAACGCATCATATAATTTAGCGCCACCTCGCCACCATGACCAAATGGAGGATGTCCAATATCGTGAGCAAAACACAGACTTTCAATTAAATCACGACTGGGTAATAAGCCTTTTAATTGCTTTTGTAAGTCATGTTTATCCAGCATCACTTGGTGAGCCAAATTATCAAATGCATCAACAAAACGCATTTGTGCGACTAAACTGCTCCCAATTTGTGCAACTTCAAGAGAATGAGTCAACCGAGTGCGGTAGAAATCATTTTCACCTACTGCATGAATTTGAGTTTTTGCTTGTAAACAACGGAAGGCTGCCGAATGAAGAATACGTCCTCGATCACGACAATAGGCAGGACGATGATCTTTCTCACGTGGTTTGTCTGCAATAAAACGAGCTTGCCAAATAGGATCAACTTGAACTTTCATACTATACCATCAAAAAATAAATGAATTTAAAGGTAAGGGGCGCTAATATAGATGTAAGAATGCCACATAATACTAATGCGATAGAACTGTAGCCTCCTGCTTTTGGATCATTTTCCATACATGCTACTGTCCCTAATGCATGAGAAACAGATCCAATTGCAAGACCACGAGCTTCAACCTGTTTGGTCTTGAGTTTTCTTAACACAAGTAATCCAAATACAGACCCCTGTAATCCCGCAATGAGCACCCCCACAGCAGCAATAGAAGGTATGCCGCCTAAGCTTTCTGAAATTGCCATGGCAATTGGCGTCGTGACCGATTTAGGCAAAATCGTTGCAACCATTTCTGGTGTTGCTCCTAGCAGTAATGCAAGCATAGCCCCAGATAACATAGCAAAAAGAGAGGCGAACAAAGTAATAAATAAGATACTTTTCCAATGACGGCTAATTTGATGCAATTGTTCATATAATGGCACGGCTAAAGCAACGATACTTACACCTAATAAATTATTCAAAGGGGCATTCCCCATAAAATATTCATCATAGGGAATCTTACTACTCAGTAATAGAATCACCAACATCATCACCGTCAACACAAAAGAATTAAAGAGGATCGATTTCCAACGTTGGCTTATTTTTACTGCGATCACAAATACCACTAAAGTAAGCAAAGAATAAGCATAAAGATAAAGGCTAGCGTAATTTATCAACGTCGTGCTCCTTTTTTCTGTGCAACTTTTCTACGCAAATAAGCAAATGATTTTCGTGAAAACAAATAATCAGATAATAACGCAATCAACACAAGAGTTAGACAAGTGCTCACAATATTTGGAATAAAGAAAATTTTCATTTGACCAAACAAGACATCAGCGTATTTGATGATACCAACACTGACTGGAACAAATAACAACGCCATATAGCGAATCAACAGATTCGAAGAAAAGAGCACCCATTCGAGTTTAATCACACGTAAGGTTAAGCAAGTAAACAATAGCAATAATCCCCAAATACTTCCTGGGATCCCAATATCCAGATAAGAAGCAATTCTTTCTCCCACCCATAACATCAAATATAAAAGGCTGAAAGAACGCATGACATCCCCTATTTTCCGAATCATTGTTACTCCCCTTCACCTGTTGACTTAGAAATGCGACTTTCTGATATAAAAATGAAGCAATATTTTACGCGCATTTTTCATATTTTGTTAGTTTTTAGGTAGAATACTGCAGTTTTATCACTTATTTTGTTTTCATGTATCTAAAACACCGAATTATTCTATTATTTTGTTTGTTTTTCAGCAGCTGTAGCTTGGCGCATCGCCCCTTACTCTGTAAAGTAGTCAGTATTAGCGATGGCGACACATTCACTTGCTTGCTAAAAAATCACAAGTCAATTCGGGTTCGACTCGCTAATATTGATGCGCCTGAGAAGCATCAACCATTTGGCACAAAAGCAAAACAGGTTTTAGCCCAATTGATATATCAACAACAAGTGAAACTAAATATCTCAGGCTATGATGCCTATCAACGCACATTGGCTGTTGCCTACACGGCTCAAGGTAAGAACGTGAATTTAACGATGGTGAAAGTCGGCATGGCATGGGCGTATGAAAAATATCAACCTGGTGAAATTTATCGACGAGCACAACGCCATGCACAGCAACACCATCTTGGATTATGGCAAGATGTGCATCCCATTTCACCAGAACACTGGCGTAAACAAAAGAGAATACATTAATGGCTTTCCATCCCACAGATTTTCGACAACATTTTCCGTATTTTCAACAAGCAAATGCGGTGACATACTTAGACAGCGCAGCAACAACGCTGAAGCCTCAAGTCCTCCTTGATGCCACTGTCGCGTTTTACCAATCAGCAGGCTCAGTTCACCGTAGCCAATATGATGCACAACAAACAGAACAATATGAACAAGCTCGTGAACGCGTCAAAACGCTTATTCATGCTGAATCGAGTGACTGCATTATTTGGACATCTGGCACAACACAAGCCATCAATTTAGTTGCCCAAGGTCTCTTACCACACTTTACGACACAAGATGAAATTATTATTAGTGAAGCAGACCACCATGCGAATTTTGTCACTTGGCATCAAATTGCACAAAAGTGCGGTGCAAAATTACGAATTTTACCGCTAACAGATCAATGGTTAATTGATGAAACCGCATTAGTGAATATGTTAACACCCCACACTAAATTGGTGGCACTGAATTTTGTCTCAAATGTGACGGGCACTGAACAACCCATTAAACAGTTAATTCAGTTAATTCGCCAACAGAGTGATGCTTTAGTGTTAGTTGATGCCGCTCAAGCTATTAGTCATGTCGAAATTAATATCCAGCAATTAGATGCGGACTTTCTCGCATTTTCTGCACATAAACTATATGGTCCAAATGGGCTCGGGGTATTAGCGGGGAAATTACACACCCTTGCGCTTCTCCAGCCTTATCAATTTGGCGGGAAAATGGTTGATCGCGTCTCCAAACAACACATCAACTTCGCCCCTTTACCTTATCGTTTAGAAGCAGGTACGCCAAACATTGCAGGGGTCATTGGTTTCAATGCGGTATTAGCTTGGTTAACACAATGGGATAAGCACCAAGCGGAAAGTTATACAATACAGCTTGCTACTCAATGTAAAACACGGCTACAGCAGTATCCTCATTGTCGGTTATTTAATTCGCCCCAACCGAGTTCTGTCGTCTGCTTTGTATTCGATCATCTTGACACATCCGATATCGCGACATTATTAGCAGAACAACATATTGCATTACGTGCAGGAGAACATTGTGCTCAACCGTATTTAGCACGCTTAGGACAAACAAGTACATTGCGATTATCCTTCGCACCGTATAATCAACAAGCAGATATCGAGGCATTTTTTCATGCACTCGATAAGGCACTGGAGTTACTCGTTTAAATGATAAAACAACAACTCATTTCTTGTAAAACATGGGAAGATCGTTACCGCTTAATCATCCAAGCAGGTAAACAATTAGTGCGTCCACCAGAAGCGCAATTGAGCCATATGCAATTGATTTCAGGTTGTGAAGCAAAAGTCTGGTTTCAACACATCGAAAAAAATGACCGCACTTTTCAATTTCATGCGTTCAGTGAAGCACGTATTATTAATGGCTTACTTTGGATCCTATTAGAAGAGATCAATGGAAAAACCTCTGAACAGCTGCAACAATTTGATATTCATACGTATTTTTCAGATTTAGGTATTGCACAGCGGCTTAGCTCAACTCGATTAAATGGGTTAAAACAAATTGAACAACAATTACACCAGCTCAAAAAGATCGGTTAATTTACACTGCCGCATAAAAAATAAAAGCAATCCATTGATTGCTTTTATTTAAATAAGTGGGGTATTTACTCTTTCAATTGTTTAATTTTAGTAATGACATTTGTGGTTGAACAGCCATTTTCAAAGTTGAGCACGCGAACTTCCCCGCCATTTGCCCACACTTCTTTACTACCTGCAATCTCTTCTGGCTTATAATCACCACCTTTCACCAATAAATCTGGCAAAATTTCACCAATTAAACGTTGTGGCGTATCTTCATTAAACTCCACTAACCAATCCACTGAGGAAAGCCCTGCTAATACTGCCATTCTTGCCTGTAAATCATTAATTGGGCGAGTTTCACCTTTCAAGCGTTTAACAGAGGCATCACTATTGACGGCTACAATTAAACGATCCCCTAATTTACGTGCATTTTCTAAATAAGAAACATGACCAGGATGTAAAATATCAAAGCAACCATTGGTCATCACAATCTTTTCACCACGTGCTTTTGCTTGAGCCACCACAGTTTTTAAATCGGCTTCACTCATAATTCCGAACCCCGTATTCGAACGACCATGAATGGCATTTTCTAATTCAACGGTAGAAACTGTTGATGTTCCCAATTTGCCGACTACAATACCCGCTGCAACATTGGCTAAATAGCATGCTTCTTCAAAAGTACGACCATCCGCTAATGCCGTGGCTAACACACTGATCACAGTATCGCCAGCCCCCGTCACATCAAACACTTCTTTTGCTTCGGTAGCAAGATGGAAAGCTGGCTGATTTGGACGTAATAATGTCATGCCTTTTTCAGAACGCGTCACTAATAATGCGGTCAAATCAAAGTCTGCAATCAGCTTTAACCCTTTCTCAATGATTTCCTCTTCTGACTGGCACTTACCGACTACCGCTTCAAACTCTGACATATTTGGTGTTAATAAAGTGGCACCGCGGTAACGTTCGAAATCCGTTCCTTTCGGATCAATTAAAACAGGGATCTTAGCTTGACGAGCAATTTGAATCATATTCTGTACTTGGTTTAATGTCCCTTTACCGTAATCAGAGAGCACTAAGGCACCATAATGTTGTACCGCACTTGCTAATTTTTCTAATAGCGCTTCACTGGTCACTTGCTGGAAGTCCTCTTCGAAATCCAAACGCAATAATTGCTGGTGGCGAGAAAGAATACGTAGTTTAGTAATTGTTGGGTGTGTATCTAACTGAACAAAATCGCAATCAATACGATGTTTAGCCAATAAATTGGTTAACGCACTTCCCGCTTCATCCTGCCCTGTCAGACCTAATAATTGTACGGGTACATTAAGGGAGGCAATGTTCATTGCCACGTTTGCCGCGCCACCTGCACGTTCTTCATGTGCTTGTACACGTACAACTGGGACTGGCGCCTCAGGTGAAATACGGTTTGTCGCGCCGAACCAGTAACGATCAAGCATCACATCACCTAACACCAATACTTTTGCTTTATGAAACTCTGCTGAATATTGAAACATTTGAATTTCTCTCTGTGTAAAAATTTTACTGATTTTAACATAGGAAAAAGGCAATTTCCCCTCAAATTCAATGAAATAGTGTCACTTTTTTACAAGATAGGGATACTTATTATGAGATAACTAGTAATATTCACGTCCTATTTATGCCATAATAGGCAACATTACAGATAGTCTTCAGGTCATCATCACTTAAGATACTCAAACGATTTTATGGCAAATTTTAAATTACCTACATTTCAAAAAGCTTTCTTAAAACCAAACTATTGGGGATTTTGGTTAGGCGTTGGTTTATGGCGTTTAATCCTGTGTTTACCCTACCCAATCCTGCTGAAAATCGGTAACGGGCTCGGCTGGCTATTCACGAAATTAAGTGTGGGTAAACGCCGTGCAAAAATCGCTAGACGTAATTTACAGCTCTGTTTTCCGCATTATTCAGAACAAAACATTGAAACCTTATTACAAGCCAATTTAAAAGCAACAGGCATGGCAATTATCGAAACAGGAATGGCGTGGTTTTGGTCTGATGCCCGTATAAAAAAATGGTCCAAAATTGAAGGCTTAGAATATTTAAAACAGCACCAACAAGATGGTGTTATTCTAGTTGGCGTACATTTTCTTACATTAGAATTAGGGGCGCGCATTGTCGGCTTGCATCAACCTGGCATCGGCGTTTATCGACCAAATGACAATCCTGCAATGGATTGGTTACAAGTCCGTGGTCGCCTACGTTCTAATAAAGATATGCTTGATCGCAAAGACTTACGTGGGATGATTCGCGCACTACGTCAAGGGGAAATTATTTGGTATGCGCCTGACCACGATTATGGTCGCAAAAATGCCGTCTTTGTGCCATTTTTTGCCGTTCCTGATGCAGCAACAACAACAGGAAGTTATTACTTGTTAAAAGCCTCTCCAAACAGCAAAGTAATCCCTTTTGCCCCCCTACGCAATTCTGATGGCTCAGGCTATACTGTCAAAATTTCACCTCCCGTCGATTTTACTGATATTACGGATGAAGCCAACATTGCTATTCGAATGAACAATGTCGTAGAAACAGAAATTATGCATGGTATAGAACAATATATGTGGTTACATCGTCGCTTTAAAACACGTCCTGATGAAAACCCATCCAACCTGTATGACGAATAAGTTTAAGCAAACATCGCAATAAACCTAGTAACAAAAAAGCAGATGTTTACCTCTGCTTTTTTGTTCTCATGATTCCCTTGGGTTATTCTGCATTAATGGCACTTTCCTCTTCCAATTCATCCGCCATTGCCGCCAAAATTTCTTTCGACAATAACGCTAATGAACGATAGAACGGTAAGGTCGCGTTGCTTTCGACCTGTGTAAGAAACTTGCTGGCACAAGGCAATAAAAATTTCTCAAAAAACTCGTGCTGTGCTGCAACTGAATCTAAATTGTCTTCAATCCAAGAAGTGGTTAATAAAAGTAACGCAAAATGATCCGCACTTTCCACTTCAGGCATTCCACGCGTTTTTCTGAAGTTCACAAATGCATCAACATCAACACCATAGGCGCTAATTTTAGGGCTAATTTGTGGATTCTCACCACCAAATAACTTTTGATATTCTTTATCAAGTGCGGTCAAATCTAACGGCATTTGTACGCTATCAATCGCTTGTTGGCTTTGTGTATCTGTGTCTAATGCCCAAAGTGAAGTTAGACCTTTTTGTTGTAGCCACGCAAATACATTGACCAAAATAGGATCACAAGGTGAACGATAAAATAAATTGCCGAAAAGGCGGCTAATCATAGAAAAGTGATTTAATTGATTCTCAGTTGTCATGCTTTTTCTCTAAAAGATTTCTTGCGAAAAGTGCGGTCAAATTTTGCTGTGTTTTTTCAATGACGCTCTGCAACATGGCTTGGCGAGCGGCATCATCAATGATGTGAATATCACCTAAAAATTCATGTTGAATATCTGTCACACCACAATAATTAAATAAGCCGTCCACTAAACAATCTTTCAAAGATTGAGTAAAGCCCAACCCTTGATAATTCTCTACATTATTGCCTATAGTGATAAATTGTTGCATTTTTTTATCACCTAATAAGCCAACAGATTGTCCATTTTCACCCATTTTATAAGCAAATCCGTAACTTAATACACGATCTAAGTAACCTTTCAAAATCGCAGGAAACCCCATCCACCACACAGGATAAACCAACGTGATCAAATCTGCCTGTTGAATAAGTTGATGCTCAAATTTCACCTCAGCAGGCACAATACCTTGATAGACTGCCTGCATTTCCTCCCAAGATAACACGGGATTGAAATTAAGCGTGTACAAATCACGTATTACCGTCTGTACATTTTGTTGTTGACTCGCTTGTACAACCGCATCCAATATCGCACGATTAAAACTAGTCTGTGTATTTGGATGCGCAAAGATAATCAGATGATTCATCATGTTTAATTCACTTTTTTCACGTGTAATGTAATCCCTTCAACGCGTTCCACTTCAATGACATCACCCACGACAAGGTGATGCCCATGAATACGCCAAGTGGTATCGCCAAAATGACCGCGTCCAATACCATTTGCGGCAATTTCTTGTACCGTTCCTTTCACACCAAGCATCGCGTGATCACGTTGATTTAGAGAAGAATGAGACTGATCGACTTTGTCTTTACTATGCTGATATTTCCACCATGCTACGCTAAGAATCAATGCCAATACAGCATAACTAATGGAAAGCGCGGTTAAAGATAAGCTTGGAAATATCGCCATCACACCTGCAATCACAATTGCAGCAAGTCCCCACCAAAGTAAAAATACACCAGGTAAAACCAATTCCGCGATTAGCAGTACAAAACCTAAAATGAGCCAATGCCACAGACTCCAATTGGACAACCATTCCATCATCAACCTCACTTTTCTCGATTAATTAGGCTTTTTCTCGCCTTTTAGCAATTCGGCAATTCCCGCAATAGAACCAATTAAATTCCCGGCTTCTAATGGCATTAACACCACTTTACTGTTTTCTGATCCACCAATTTCTTTAAGCGCTTCGGTATATTTTTGTGCAATAAAGTAGTTAATTGCTTTCGTATCACCACTCGCAATCGCCTCTGAAACCATTTGCGTCGCGCGGGCCTCCGCTTCTGCCGCACGCTCACGAGCCTCTGCTTGCAAGAACGCCTCTTGGCGCTCCCCTTCTGCTTTTAAGATACGCGCCTGTTTATCCCCTTCTGCACGTAGAATTTCTGCTTGACGCACCCCTTCTGCTTCTAAAATATCAGCACGTTTGTTACGTTCTGCTTTCATTTGTGCGTTCATGGCTGCAATCAATTCTTGTGGTGGACGAACATCACGAATCTCAATACGTGTTACTTTGATCCCCCAAGGGTTTGTGGCCTCATCAACAATCGATAATAAGCGACTATTGATCGAGTCACGTTGCGATAACATTTCATCTAATTCCATGGAACCGAGTACAGTACGAATATTCGTCATTGTTAAATTGATGATCGCTTGTTCTAAATGATTGACTTCATAAGCGGCATTACGTGCATCAATCACTTGCACAAAACATACCGCATCAATCGATACGTTAGCATTATCTTTTGAGATCACTTCTTGAGAAGGAATATCCAGCACTTGTTCCATCATATTGATTCGACGCCCAACACGATCAATAAAGGGCACCACAAAATTTAAGCCCGGTGTTAACGTTCGTGTATAACGACCAAACCGTTCAATTGTCCAATGATACCCTTGTGGTACCGTTTTAAGCGTTGAATATAACACCACAATCACTAATACAATAAAAAAAATTGTAGCGATAGGTAAACCATCAATAAAGTCCATTATTCATCCTCCTAAATGCGTTAAATTCACACAAAAGTCTAACAAATTCACGCGCACTTTGTATATAAGAATATTGCCTAGATTCCGCAATCAATTCAAATATATGCGTCATCCAAGCAACTTATTGAACCATCAACTTGAGAATGATGGAATAGAATTTACAGGTGTAGGCAATCTCTGATTCATTTTAAGGGTGAAGAATCTAGGATGTCATTACCTTGTTGTTCTCGATATCTCATCACCGAGCTCATTTATCGGTATAAAAAAAGCGGATATTTTATCCGCTTTTAACTGTAAACAATAATGATTAAGCCTGTTTATTTTCTTCTGCGATACAAGCTGCTGCAGTAAAGAGTACATCAGTGGATGAGTTTAAAGCCGTTTCAGTTGAATCTTGTAAGATGCCAATAATAAAGCCAACGCCAATCATCTGCGCCGCCACATCATCAGAGATACCAAATAAACTACAAGCTAATGGAATTAATAATAATGATCCACCCGCAACACCTGATGCACCACAAGCACAAACACTTGCGACAACGCTTAGCAATAGGGCACTAAAAAATGACACTTCAATATTTAAAGTATGTACTGCAGCTAAAGTTAAAATAGTCACAGTAATCGCCGCGCCAGCCATATTGATCGTTGCACCCAATGGAATAGAAACAGAATAAGTCTCTTCATCTAAATTTAAACGTTTTGCAAGATTGATATTTACGGGAATATTTGCTGCAGAACTACGTGTAAAGAACGCAGTAACACCGCTTTCACGTACACACGTCCAAACTAATGGATACGGGTTGCGGCGAATTTTCCAATAAACCAAAATTGGATTGATCACAAAAGCCACAAATACCATTGAGCCGATTAACACGGTTAATAAGTGTACATAACCGCCTAATGCAGCTAGACCTTTATCAGCCAAGGTTTCACTCACTAAACCAAATACCCCAATCGGTGCAAACGCAATAATCACATAAACAATTTTTGACACAGCTTCAGCGAGATCCGCCACCATGACTTTCGTACTTTCAGAAGCGTGGCGTAAAGCCAAACCTAAACCAATAGACCAAGCTAATACCCCAATGAAATTTGCCTTAAATAACGCATTTAATGGGTTATCCACCACATTAAAAACTAACGTTAATAAGACTTGCCCAACGCCTTGTGGAGCAGAAGTCATGTCTTCTTTTGTGGCTAAAGCCACTTCACTTGGGAATAAGAAACCTGCAATCACGGCAGTCAAAGCGGCTAAAAATGTCCCTAAAAGATATAATACAACGATAGACTTCATATTGCTTTTTGTGCCGATTTTCTTATTCGCAATGGCTGCCATTACTAACACAAAAATTAAAATTGGCGCAACTGCGCGTAATGAGCGTACAAAAATCGTACCTAATACCCCAACTTTTTCGGCTAAGTTAAAGCCGAGTGTACTTTGTAACGATGGTGTAATCAATGCAACGATAAGTCCCAAAACAAGACCAATAAAAATACGCTTAACCAAGTTCCCTTGAAAAAATAAGCTAAATAAACGAGATGTGTTCATAATTAAATCACGTAATATTGTGCAAATGCACGTGTTGTAAATACTTAGATCAAAGACTTGATCCCCCTAACAGCGCTAAAGATAGCCTACTTTTTACTTAAATAAAATATTAAATTTGCTATTTTTACGAAATTAACCCTTACCTATTAAAAATAAGCCTTTCATCGTTAGAAAATATATTATTTCACACCTGCTTTTTTAAATAAAAAACATTCAAAAAAAGCATTCAAAACCAACAAAAAGAACAATTAACAAACAAATTTTGTGTGATTTTATTTCAAAACAGTACAAATGGCACTTGACAAACTGTATATAACCACAGTATAGTTAAACTGTATAAATAACCAGTTAAGTAAATGAGGTCTATGATGAATTACGCTAATAATACTGTTGCGCAAAATGACAATGTGTTGTCTTATCGTCCTATGCCACTTTATGATGATATTCAGCATTCCCGCTTTAATTTTAGTAAAAAGCTTGATCTGAATTTATATTGTGTGAAACGACCTCAACAAACCTGTTTCATTCGCGTGACTAACCCAAATCTATTAGCTTGGGGAATTGAAGTCGATGATATGCTGGTAGTGGAAAAAAATGAGAGTCTCTCAATTGGTGATTTGATCGTCATAGCACAACAAGAACAATTTCATATTTATGAATTTATTGCATATCAAGATAATCAATTTATTTTTCTCTCACTTGACTCAAAGCAAGCTACTATAAAAACAGACAATTGGTTATCCCTCTCAATTATTGGAACTGTAACCAATACCATTCACCAAATCAAACCTAAAAGCAAAATGCGTTTTGCTGCTTAATATCAAATACATGTGCGGTTAAAACATGAATAAAATGAACCGCACTTTTCGCTCTTTCCAGTGAATGTATTCAATTCTGGACGAACATCAGGTACATCACTTGTCTTTTTTGACACAAAAAAATACCGCACAATAACGTGCGGTATTCAATTTAATTATCAAAATGACTTATTTTTTCTTCGCTTTTGCGTTTGGTAAGTCCGTAATTGAACCTTCAAATACTTCTGCTGCTAAACCAACTGATTCGTGTAATGTAGGGTGAGCGTGGATAGTTAATGCTAAATCTTCTGCATCACAACCCATTTCGATCGCAAGACCGATTTCACCTAACAATTCACCACCGTTAGTACCAACGATTGCGCCACCAATGACACGGTGAGTATCTTTATCGAAGATTAACTTCGTCATACCATCTGCACAGTCAGAGGCAATGGCACGACCTGAAGCAGCCCAAGGGAATTTAGCCACTTCGTAGTTAATACCTTCCGCTTTACATTCTTTCTCAGTTTTACCCACCCAAGCCACTTCTGGTTCAGTATAAGCAATTGAAGGGATCACTTTTGGATCGAAGTAATGTTTCATTCCAGCAATCACTTCTGCTGCAACGTGACCTTCGTGAACCCCTTTGTGTGCTAACATTGGTTGACCAACGATATCGCCGATCGCGAAGATATGTGGCACGTTTGTACGCATTTGTTTGTCTGTACGGATGAAACCACGATCGTCAACTTCAACACCCGCTACACCAGCATCGATTAATTTACCGTTTGGTACACGACCAATCGCAACAAGTACGGCATCATAACGGCGAGTTTCAGTTCCCGCTTTACCTTCCATTGAAACATGAATACCATCTTCTTTTGCTTCAACTGCAGTGACTTTAGTTTCTAGTAATAAATTGAATTTTTTAGATACACGTTTGGTGTAGATTTGAACCATATCTTTATCCGCAGCTGGAATAACTTGGTCAAACATTTCTACTACATCAATTTTAGAACCTAATGCGTGGTAAACAGTCCCCATTTCAAGACCGATAATGCCACCACCCATAATTAATAGGTTCTCAGGCACTTCTTTTAATTTAAGTGCATCGGTTGAATCCCAAATACGTGGATCTTCATGTGGAATGAATGGTAACTGAATTGGACGTGAACCTGCCGCAATAATAGCATTATCAAATTTGATTGTGGTTTCACCTTCTTCACCTGCAACGATAATCGTGTTAGGACCAGAGAATTTACCATAACCATTTACTACTTGAACTTTACGCTGTTTTGCCATACCCGCTAAGCCACCCGTCAATTGACCGATCACTTTTTCTTTCCAACCACGGATTTTATTGACATCAGTACTTGGTTCACCAAAAACAATACCGTGCTCAGCAAGGGCTTTTGCTTCTTCAATCACTTTTGCTACGTGCAATAACGCTTTAGATGGAATACAACCTACGTTTAAACACACACCACCTAACGTTGAATAACGTTCAACAATCACGGTTTCTAAACCTAAGTCTGCACAACGGAATGCTGCTGAATAACCTGCTGGACCCGCACCTAATACTACAACCTGAGTTTTAATTTCTTTATTCATTTTAACCTCGTTAAACAATGTGATGTACGTTGAAATTTTGCGATTTTTAACCGCACTTTCCATCACACTTGGCTGATAAATACTATCCGTCCAGTTTATACCTGAACGGATAAGGGGATTACATGATTAAACGACGAAGATCTGATAACACGCCATTGATATAGCTAATGAAACGTGCACCGTCTGCACCGTCAATTACACGGTGGTCGAAAGATAACGATAATGGCAACATTAAACGTGGAGTGAATTCTTTACCATTCCAAACTGGAGCCATTTCAGACTTAGATACCCCTAAGATAGCCACTTCTGGCGCATTTACAATTGGCGCGAAGTGAGTTGTACCTAGGCCACCTAAACTTGAAATAGTGAAACAGCCACCTTGCATATCTGAAGCAGTTAATTTACCATCGCGCGCTTTTTTCGATACTTCCATTAATTCACGAGAAAGTTCGATAATGCCTTTTTTGTTTACATCTTTAAATACAGGCACAACTAAGCCGTTTGGTGTATCAACAGCCACACCGATGTTCACATATTTTTTCAAGGTTAAACGTTGACCGTCTTCAGAGATCGAACTGTTGAAACGTGGATACGCTTCTAATGCTTTCGCAGCCGCTTTCATAATGAATACTACTGGAGTGATTTTCACGCCAAGTTTTTGTTTCTCTGCAAGTACGTTTTGTTCTTTACGGAATTGTTCTAAATCCGTGATATCAGCGCGATCGAAGTGAGTTACGTGTGGAATCATGACCCAGTTACGATGTAAGTTCGCACCTGAAATCTTGTTGATACGTGTTAATTCAACTTCTTCAACTTCACCAAATTTGCTGAAATCTACTTTCGGCCAAGGTAATAAGCCTAAACCAGCACCATTTGCGACACCGTTTGATGCAGGTGCTGCAGATACTGAACCAGATTCAACAGCCTTGATTGCTGCTTTCACATAGGCTTGAACGTCTTCTTTTAAGATACGACCTTTACGACCAGTACCTTTAACTTTATCTAAGTTAACACCGAATTCACGTGCTAAGCGACGAACAACTGGTGTTGCATAAGCAAATACTGTGCTACCCGTCACTTCCGCATCACCCGCTGGCGCTGTTGCTGCAACTGGTGCTGGCGCAGAAGCTTGTGAAGCTTGTGAAGCTGGCGCTGCTTGTGCCGGAGATGGAGCGGCTGCCGCTGTAGGTGCTGCACCAGCAACTTCAAAGCGCATAATTAATGAACCCGTTGATACTTTATCACCTGACTTCACTAAAATTTCTTTCACCACGCCACCGAATGGAGCTGGGACTTCCATTGACGCTTTATCGCCTTCAACAGTAATTAATGATTGTTCCTCAGTGATCGTATCACCTACTTTTACCATAATTTCGGTTACGTTTACTTCATCGCCACCGATATCTGGAACATTAACATCTTTAACCGCACTTTGTGCAGGTGCTGCTGGAGCTGCCGCTGCTTGTGCCGGAGCTGATGCTGCAGGTGCTGCACCAGTTTCAAATTTCATAATTAATGAACCTGTTGAAACTTTATCACCGACTTTGATTAAAATTTCTTTTACGACACCTGCGATGGGTGCTGGAACTTCCATTGACGCTTTATCACCTTCTACATTGATGATCGATTGTTCAACTTCAACTTTGTCACCGACTTTCACCATAATTTCAGTGACGTTAACTTCATCGCCACCAATATCAGGTACGTGAACTTCAACCACTGCGCTTGCTGCTGGCGCCGCAGCTGGTGCTGGAGCGGCTTCTGCTTTTGGTGCTTCTGCTTTTGGTGCTTCTGCAGGTTTTGCATCGCCCGCTTCTAATACAAACATTGGTGAGCCAGTAGAAACTTTATCACCCACTTTAACTAAAACTTCTTTGATCACGCCCGCTTCTGGAGAAGGGACTTCCATTGAAGCTTTATCACCTTCTACATTGATTACGCTTTGATCTACTGCAACTGTATCACCAGCTTTTACCATTACTTCTGTAACGGTAACTTCATCACCACCAATATCTGGCACTTGAATTTGTTTTGACATTTATTTCATCCTCCAGTCATTCCTAAAAACGCTCCCTAAATTTAGGGAGCGAGGAATGTTAATCGTAAATTAGGCGTAAAGTGGGTTCACTTTATCTGCATCAATACCGTATTTAGCAATTGCTTCTGCAACCACTTTCTTCTCGATAGTACCTTGTTTCGCTAACTCAGATAATGCCGCGATTGCAACATAACGAGCATCTACTTCAAAGTGTTCACGTAAGTTCTCACGGCTATCTGAACGACCGAAACCGTCAGTACCTAATACACGATAGCTTGCAGCTGGTACATACGCGCGAACTTGTTCTGCGAAGAGTTTCATATAGTCAGTTGCAGCAACTGCTGGTGCATCATTCATTACTTGAGCAATGTAAGGTACACGCGCTTCTGCTTCTGGGTGTAATAAGTTCCAACGATCTGCATCAGCACCTTCACGAGCCACTTCAGTGAATGATGGTACGCTGTACACATCTGAAGTGACGCCGAAGTCATTTGCTAATAATTGAGCAGCTTCACGAACATGACGTAAAATCGCACCAGAACCTAATAACTGAACTTTACCTTTACCTTGGCCTGTTACGGTTTCAAATTTATAGATACCCTTACGGATACCTTCTTCAGCACCTTTTGGCATTGCTGGTTGATCGTAAGTTTCGTTCAAGGTTGTGATGTAGTAGTAAACGTTCTCTTGTGTTGGACCGTACATACGACGTACACCGTCTTGCATAATGACTGCAACTTCGAATGCAAATGCTGGGTCATAAGAAACACAGTTTGGAATCGTTAATGATTGAATATGGCTGTGACCATCTTCGTGTTGTAAACCTTCACCGTTCAATGTTGTACGACCTGATGTACCACCGATCATAAAGCCGCGTGCTTGTTGGTCACCCGCAGCCCACATTAAGTCACCAATACGTTGGAAACCAAACATTGAGTAGTACACATAGAATGGGATCATTGGGAAGTCATTTGTTGAGTATGAAGTCGCCGCGGCTAACCAAGACGCAGTTGCACCTTGCTCATTGATACCTTCTTGTAAGACTTGACCATCAATTGCTTCACGATAGTAAGAAACTTGTTCACGGTCTTGTGGGATATAGTTTTGACCATATGGATTGTAAATACCGATTTGACGGAATAAACCTTCCATACCGAATGTACGTGCTTCATCCGCAAGAATTGGAACGATACGTTTACCTACAGATTTGTTTTTCAATAATACGTTTAATGAACGAACGAATGCCATTGTTGTTGAAATTGGACGAGATTGAGCTTCAAATAATTGCGCAAACTCTTCTAATTCTGGCACGTCTAATTGTTCAGTAAAGCGTGGTAAACGGCTTGGTAAGTAACCTTGTAATGCTTGACGACGTTCATGAAGATATTTGTACTCTTCAGAACCTTCTGCAAACTTGATATATGGTAAGTTTTCAATATCTGCATCAGAGACATCCACGTTGAAACGATCACGAACGTGTCTAACACCTGACATATCCATTTTCTTAACTTGGTGAGCAATGTTTTTACCTTCTGCGGCATCCCCCATACCATAACCTTTGATTGTTTTAACAAGTAAAACAACTGGTTTACCTTTAACTTGTTTTGCTTTGTTAAATGCAGCAAAGACTTTCAATGGATCGTGACCACCACGGTTTAATGCCCAGATTTCATCATCTGTCATTTCAGCCACGAGTGCTTCAGTTTCAGGGTAACGACCGAAGAAGTGTTTACGAACGTAAGCACCATCTTTTGATTTCATTGTTTGGTAGTCACCATCAACAACTTCCATCATTAATTGTAATAATTTACCTGAAGTATCACGTTGTAATAGACGATCCCAACGACGACCCCAGATAACTTTAATCACTTCCCAACCAGCACCGTTGAATAAACCTTCTAATTCTTGAATGATTTTACCGTTACCCGTTACAGGACCATCTAAACGTTGTAAGTTACAGTTGATGACGAATACTAAGTTGTCTAATTTCTCACGAGCAGCAACTGAAATTGCACCACGTGATTCCACTTCGTCCATCTCACCATCACCTAAGAACGCATACACTGTTTGATCAGTCGTATCTTTTAAGCCACGGTTGTGTAAGTATTTTAAGAAACGTGCTTGATAGATTGCGTTCAGAGGTCCAAGACCCATTGATACCGTTGGGAATTGCCAAAATTCAGGCATTAATTTCGGGTGAGGATAAGAAGAAAGCCCTTTACCGTGAACTTCTTGACGGAAATTATCCATTTGTTCTTCAGTTAAACGACCTTCTAAGAATGCACGAGCATAAATTCCTGGTGAAATATGACCTTGGAAGAACACTAAGTCGCCGCCATTTTTCTCTGAACGAGCTTTAAAGAAGTGGTTGAAACATACCTCATAAATAGTTGCGGAAGATTGGAAAGAAGACATATGACCACCTAATTCCAAATCTTTTTTCGAAGCACGTAATACCATCATGATTGCATTCCAGCGAATTGCGCCACGGATACGTCTTTCTAAGTCAAGGTTGCCTGGATAATTAGGTTCTTCAGAAGCGGGAATTGTGTTGATATAGTCAGTGGTGATACCAGTAGGTAAAGAAACGTTATTTGCGCGAGCATGTTGCATTAATTGTTCAATAATGAACTGTGCTCTTTCCACACCCTCTTCACGAATGACCGCATCAATAGCTAACAACCAATCATTAGTTTCGACTGGATCTACGTCATTCTTTAACATATCTGACATAGTCTTTTCCTTATTTTGTTAAGTTAAAAGTAAGCTTAATCTTGTCATAGATTAAACGATGAATTAATAACTAGAATAGTAAAATTAAATACAATTTGTGTAGCCGCCACTGAGAAAAAGCCACTTCACAAATTTTTAACAAATTTTGTAAATATTATTAGATTTTTTTAGAGAAAGATAGTGATTTCTCTCACAAAATACAAAAAAGAACACTTTTGAGGTACCAGTTATCTCTCAAAGCAAGCCCTTTAAATACATAAGAATCTAAAACAAATTTAATGATAAACAGCAAATAAAAGGAAATAAAAATTATTCTCATATTTTACTGTATCTTGTTTCCAGATGTGAAGAGTAAATCATAGAAAGAATAAACTGGGAAAACTTAAAAAAGAATCTTTAACAATCATAAAGATAATGAAAAGAATTCATGAAAATGGCGAAGTAGATATGATAAAAAACAAAGACAGATAATAAAAAAGTCTGCTTCAATGAAACAGACTTTCTATTTAATTTTTATCACTTATTTTTTCAAGACTAACACAACAGATTCGCCAGCAATGACTTCACCTGCTTTTTTATCAATGCTACTAATTTCATCCATATTTGAAATCACAACAGGTGTAAGCACTGATTTTGCTTTTGCTTCAAGGACCTCTAAATCAAACTCAATCACCGTATCACCGCGCTTCACAGTTTGACCTTCTTGTGCTATACGTCTAAAACCTTCACCTTTTAATTCAACTGTATCGATACCAAAGTGAACAAACAATTCTACGCCATCTTTTGATTCCATTGAAAAGGCATGATTCGTTTCAAAAATTTTACCAATGACGCCATCGACAGGAGCAACCATTTTATTGCCAGTAGGGCGCACTGCGACACCGTCACCAACAATTTTCTCAGAAAATACAACATCTGGTACATCTTCAATGTTTACAATCTCACCAGAAAGTGGAGCAAAAATTTCCACTTCAACAGCTTTCTTGTCTTTTGAACCAAATAATTTGTCGAATAAACCCATTTTAGTCTCCTACTAAGTAAATGTGTTCATATTTTAGCGTAAAATTTTCAGCTTGTATCTAATTTAATGCTTTTTCAGCTAAAAAATCTTCTACTAATTGTTCAATTTCGGCTGCTGTTGGTAGCTGTAATGCCTGAGCTGCTAAAGCTTTAGCGTCTTCATAATCGACATTACGAATCAGCTTTTTAATGCGAGGTACAGAAATGGCACTCATACTAAACTCATCTAATCCCATGCCTAATAATAAGACTGTGGCTTTTTCATCTCCTGCGAGCTCGCCACACATACCAGTCCATTTACCCTCTGCATGCGAAGCATCAATCACTTGTTTAATCAAATTCAACACAGAAGGAGACATTGGGTTGTAAAGATGTGAAATCAGTTCATTTCCTCGATCTACTGCTAAAGTATATTGTGTTAAATCATTTGTACCGATACTAAAGAAATCCACTTCTTTGGCTAAAAATTTTGCATTAACTGCAGCGGAAGGCGTTTCAACCATTACACCGATTTGGATATCTTCATCAAACGCTTTCCCTTCATCACGTAAAGCTTGTTTTAACGTTGCAATGACAGCTTTGAGCTCTCGAATTTCCTCTACTGAAATAATCATCGGGAACATAACTGCCAATTTACCAAATGCTGAAGCACGTAATGCAGCTCTTAATTGCGCAGTTAAAATTTCACGGCGATCCAACGCAATACGAATCGCACGCCAACCTAAAAATGGATTCATTTCTTTTGGCAAATTCAAATAAGGAAGCTCTTTATCTCCCCCAATATCCATTGTCCGTAAGATAACCAAACGACCGTGCATTGCTTCAACTACATCTTTATAAGCCACAAATTGCTCTTCTTCGCTCGGTAATTGGTCGCGATCCATAAATAAAAACTCGGTACGGTATAACCCTACTCCCTCTGCACCATTACGATCTGCACCTTCAACATCACGAATCGTGCCAATATTCGCAACAACATCAACACGGTGTCCATCTAATGTTAAGGCGGGTAAATCTTTTAACTTCGCTAATTCTGTTTTTTCTTCTGCTAATTTTTGTTCTAAGGTTCTTAAACGATCAATGTCTTCTTGTGATGGATTAACGTAAACAGCATTATTCACTGCATCAAGAATCAAATAATCACCTGTACGAACACGTTCAGTGACATTATTTGTACCAACAATTGCTGGAAGTTCCAATGAACGTGCCATAATCGAAGTATGAGACGTTCTTCCTCCAATATCGGTGATAAAACCTAATACTTTGTCCAGATTCAACTGCGCAGTTTCAGAAGGGGTCAAATCATACGCTACGAGAATCGCTTCTTCATGAATATCGCCTAAATCGACGATTTTCATGCCTAAGATATTTTTAATTAGACGGTTACCAATATCACGGATATCCCCAGCTCGTTCCCTTAAATATTCATCATCAATTTCAGACAACATACTCACTTGTTGATCGATGATCTTACTTGCAGCAACGCCCGCGTTTACTTTATTCGTACGCAAATAATCTAGGATTTCTTCTTCTAATTCTTCATCTTCCAAGATCATTAAATGCCCTTCAAAAATAGCGGCCTTTTCCTCTCCAAGCGATTTAAGCGCACGTTCACGAATAGCATTCAATTGTTCAATTGCCGCTTTGCGTCCCTGATAAAAACGTGCAGTTTCCATTTCAATTTGAGCTTCCGTGATTTTTTGCAGATCAAGTACAATTTTTTCTTCTTTAAGCACTAATGCTTTACCAAAAACAATACCTGGTGAAGCGGGAATACCTGAAATCATATATAACCTTCCAAAATATATTAAATTTTGATGATACAAGAAAAATAATAGCCATAATGCTGTCTTATCTTAAACATTATGGCTAACAAAAATTATTCTAATGTTGGAATGAGTGCCACTAAGTGATCTACGGCTTTTTGTTCATCTTCCCCTTCAGCTGAAATCGTAATAACCGTCCCCTGTGTTAGTGCTAAAGTTTGTAGTTTAAATAAACTTTTTGCACTTGCACTTTTACCCGCGGATGTGACGGTAATATCAGAAGCAAATGCTTTGGCTTCTTTAACAAACTGTGCAGCTGGGCGAGTATGTAATCCATTTGGTGCAATAATTTCAACTTCTTTTGAGTACATGATCTTTTCCTCTAAATAAAACAATTAAAATAAAATAAGCAACACGGTTATCGGCTCACTTATTTTTTTGCATATTACATTTATTTTTGGATAAAAAATAAATATGTAGGTAGTATCAATCTTAGAAGTGAAATAATCAAGGTAAATCAAATAAAAACTTGAGCAAGATCACAAAAAAACACTCAAAAAGAGTGTTTTTTATTCCTTTCTTAACATTCAATTAACGACTAATTATCTGTGGCAAAATGACGCTGTGACTTTGTTTCATTGAGACTTGCAATCAAACGATGATAATTCTCAAAGCGCACCGAATGGATCTTACCAGCATTGACCGCCTCACGTAATGCACAGCCAGGATCGGATAAATGCTTACAATCTCGAAATTTACATGTTCCTAAAAAATATTGAAATTCGCGATAACCTTTCGTAATCTGATCTTGTTCCAAATGCCAGAGACCAAACTCACGTATTCCTGGCGAATCTATCAGATTTCCCCCTTGTGTTAAGTGGTATAAACGAGAAGATGTTGTCGTATGCTGACCAAGTCCAGAATTTTCACTGATGTCGCCGACTTGAGCATTCACATCGGGTAAAAGATGATTAATCAAACTTGATTTTCCGACACCAGACTGACCAACAAAAATGGCTGTTCCTTCGGATAAAAGTGCGGTCAACTTTTCCATGTTTTCACCTGATTGTGCCGACAACATAATCGTTTGATAGCCAATTTGTTGATAAATCGTTAATTGCTCTTCTACAACAGCCCGCTCTGCATCCGTGAGCAAATCCACTTTATTCACCACAATCACAGCGGGAATATTTGCGGTTTCACAGATTACTAAATAGCGATCAATGATATTTAAAGATAAGGTCGGCAACACTGCAGAAACGATAATAATACGATCAATATTTGCGGCAATAACTTTTAATCCATCATAATAATCAGGACGAGCAATTTCATTTTGTCGTGGTTTAATGGCTTCAATCACACCACTGACACCTTGTAACTGTTCATTGCCTTTACGCCAAATCACATTGTCCCCCACCACGACATTAGATAACGTACGACGTAAATTACAACGAAAAATTTCCCCGTTCATGTCTTCTACATCCGCATGAATAGAATAGCGTGTGACGATCACTCCATCTTGTGATTCCCCCAACATCTCATCTTGCCATTCAATCTCTTTTGTGTTTTTACGCTGATGACGATGTAATGCCTTAGCATTATTGGATTGGATACGACGCTTTTGATTTTGCGTAAGTTTACGTTTAGTCAATGGCTTGTCCTTAAAAAGTGCGGTCGTTTTTTCAAACGTTTTCCGCTAAAATAACGAAAAATATTTTTATAGGATAACATTATGCAATTGGATAAACAAAATCTCATTTGGATTGACTTAGAAATGACAGGATTAGATCCTGAAAAAGAACGTATTATTGAAATCGCAACGATCGTCACAGACAAAGACTTAACTATTCTAGCCGAAGGTCCTGTTTTAGCCGTACATCAATCTGATGAATTGTTAAATAAAATGAGTGAGTGGTGTGTTAAAACGCATACTGCCAATGGCTTGGTTGAACGAGTAAAAAACAGTAAGTTAACTGAACGTGCGGCTGAATTACAAACGATCGATTTTTTAAAGAAATGGGTACCCAAAGGGGTATCACCAATTTGTGGTAATAGCGTGTCACAAGATAAACGCTTTTTGTTTAAATATATGCCTGAATTAGCCGATTATTTTCACTACCGCCATTTAGACGTCAGTACATTAAAAGAATTAGCAAGCCGCTGGAAACCCGAAGTGTTAAAAGGCTTTCAAAAAAAGAATACGCATCTTGCATTAGACGACATTAGAGAATCCATTGCTGAATTAGCGTATTACCGTACACATTTCATTAATTTAAAATCAGAATAAACAACTAAATTGTTGAATATCTCAGCAAGCTCATTTTTTTTCATATTTTGGGCTTGCGCCTCAGCTATTTTTTCGTATAATACCGCCCTATCGCTGTTAATCAGCAGCAATAATGTGATGCGGGAATAGCTCAGTTGGTAGAGCACGACCTTGCCAAGGTCGGGGTCGCGAGTTCGAGCCTCGTTTCCCGCTCCAATCACAACATCTACAATGCGGGAATAGCTCAGTTGGTAGAGCACAACCTTGCCAAGGTTGGGGTCGCGAGTTCGAGCCTCGTTTCCCGCTCCAAAATTTTTCTCATTTCTGACTATAATTAATCTTCATGTTTCCATCAGACTCTGCTGAAGAAAATCTATTTTTGAACTATATAATCAAATAAAAGTGCGGTACAATTCCAAGCTATTTTAAACATAATGTAATGGTACAACTTAATCACGCTATGGCTGACTTATCTTGCTACACTCAATATATCCCCGATGAAAACGCGATGTGTCAATTCGGCGCAACTCTAGTTAATGTGATTCAACAGCTGAATATACAAAATGCACTCACATTTTATTTAAACGGCGAATTAGGTGCGGGAAAAACCACATTAAGTCGCGGCATCATTCAAGCATTAGGTCACCAAGGAAATGTGAAGAGTCCAACTTATACGTTAGTAGAAGAATATCATCTCCCCAGCAAGACAGTTTATCATTTTGATTTATACCGTCTCAGTGATCCTGAAGAACTGGAATTTATGGGAATCCGTGATTACTTCAGTACAAATTGTTTATGCTTAGTTGAGTGGGCTGAAAAAGGTCAAGGTCTATTAGCCGAAGCTGACTTATTAATCAACATTCTCTATGCCGATAATGCACGCAACGTTGAATTAATTGCTCATACCTTACAAGGCGAAAAAATTATTGCAGCGTTAAAACAAACAATAATGTAACACCATGAAAAAGCAGATTTTTATTTTATTTCTCTTAACTGTGCTCAGTTTTATTTCAGGTCCATTACTTGCTAATAACACATGGATTATTGCCATTGATCCTGGTCACGGTGGTACAGATCCTGGGGCTATTAGTCGAAATCTAAAAATGTATGAGAAAAATGTCACTTTATCTATTGCGAGAGAATTAAAAATCTTATTAGATAAAGATCCGCATTTTCGTGGCGTATTAACTCGCACTGGTGATTATTTTATTTCCGTCTCTAAACGTTCAGAAATTGCTCGTAAACACAAAGCAAATTTATTAATTTCTGTCCACGCGGATTCTAATTTATCTCCTCATCTACGCGGGGCATCCGTTTGGGTACTGTCCAATCGAAGAGCAAACAGTGAAATGGGACAATGGTTGGAAGATCATGAAAAACGCTCTGAATTACTTGGTGGAGCAGGCTCTGTCCTTTCTTCACACAAAGAAAAATACTTAGATCAAACGGTGCTCGATTTACAATTTGGTCATAGCCAACGTGTCGGTTATGAATTAGGAACAATTGTACTTAAACGCTTTGCCAAAATCACCGCATTAAATCGTAGTACTCCACAACACGCAAGCTTAGGAGTACTACGCTCTCCAGATATTCCTTCTATTTTGGTTGAAACTGGCTTTTTATCCAATGCTGATGAAGAAAAAAAATTAAGCACATTGACTTACCGTAAGAAAGTCGCCTCGATGATTTATGAAAGCTTAGTAGAATACCGCAAGAAAACTGTTGGAAACGAACCTAAAAATCCGTCATCAACGACTGCAAAAACAATCGACAGACACACTACGGATATCACAGACAGCGGAGTTCGTCATAAAGTCAAATCAGGCGAATCTCTGAATAGTGTTGCCAAAAAATATGGTGTTAAAATCAGTGATATTATGATATTAAATCGCTTAAAACGCCGTGAGCTCTGGATTGGTGAAACATTAAAAATTCCTGGTGAAACGACTAGAGTCAGCACAGCAAATAAGCCAGACAAGAAAAAAGACAATAAAGCAGAGGACAGAAAATCAGATAATTCAATTAAAAATCCATCTGATGAATCCAAACCAGTATCTCTGCCTAAATTCCATACGGTAAAAAAAGGACAAACTTTATATGCGATTGCGCGTGAATATCACATTTCACCAAATCAGCTCATGAAACTCAATCCACATTTAAAAAATGGTAAAGTATTATCTGGACAAAAAATCAAATTGAGAGAGTGATCTTCATGCCAATTCAAGTTCTACCACCACAATTAGCTAACCAAATTGCCGCGGGGGAAGTTGTCGAACGGCCTGCCTCTGTTGTCAAAGAGTTAGTGGAAAACAGTTTAGATGCTGGGGCAACGCGCATTCAAATTGATATTGAAAATGGTGGAAGTACATTAATTCGTATCCGAGATAATGGCATCGGTATACCTAAAGCAGAATTAAGTCTTGCCCTCGCACGTCACGCTACGAGCAAAATTAGTTGTTTGGAAGATCTTGAAGCCATTTTAAGTTTGGGCTTTCGTGGTGAAGCCTTGGCGAGCATTAGCTCTGTTTCACGTTTAACTCTGACTTCACGTACAGCAGAACAACAAGAAGCATGGCAAGTCTATGCTCAAGGAAGAGAGATGGAAACCAGGATCACTCCTGCCTCACATCCAGTGGGAACGACTGTAGAAGTGGCAAACCTCTTTTTCAATACTCCTGCACGCCGTAAATTCCTACGTACAGATAAAACCGAATTTGCTCATATTGATGAGGTCATTCGGCGTATTGCGCTGGCTAAAACCAATATCGCTTTTACATTAACGCATAATGGCAAAGTTTTACGCCAATATAAAAGTGCAATCGATGATAGTCAGAAAGTAAAACGTATTGCGGCCATTTGTGGTGAAGATTTTGTCCAGCATGCCCTACGCCTTGACTGGAAACATGACGATTTACATTTATCTGGTTGGGTTGCACTACCAAACTTCACTCGCACACAAAATGATTTAAATTATTGTTATATTAATGGACGAATGGTACGTGATAAAATTGTTAACCATGCTATTCGTCAAGCTTATGCAGATTATTTAACGACAGATCAATATCCTGCGTTTGTACTCTTTATTGACTTAAATCCCAATGATGTTGATGTCAATGTCCACCCGACTAAACATGAAGTCCGTTTCCACCAGCAACGCTTAATTCATGATTTTATCTGTCAAGGAATTAGCCATGCACTTCATACTGAACAGACAACCAAAGTACAACAAGACACTATATTTAATGAATCAATCCCCCATGTTGTTCATGAGCCTGTCCCCGTTTGGCAGCCAGATACATTGAAACCCAACCGTGCTGCTGCAGGACAAAATATGTTCAGCCATACACAACCCCTAAAAACACCAGCAACACGAAGTAGTGATCATGAAAAAAGAACGCTAGCAGTTCCCTCATTCCGCCGAGAAAATGTTACACGAGAAGAACAACAAGCTTATACTGCATTAGTGACTTCGGTTGATGCAACGAAACATTCAATAATACATGCACAAACAAAGACTGCATATCGCGATAATACAACTCCCAATCCCTCTATTTTAAAAGCATTGGCATTAATTGAGACACAGGCGTTGTTATTACAGCAAAATCAGCAATGTTATTTATTATCGTTAACGAAACTACAACGACTGAATATTCGTTTATCTTTACAACAAAAACACATCGCTCAGCAACCACTACTTATTCCACTTGTATTGCGTTTAAACGAAAAGCAAATGACCAATTGGCTGCAACAAAAAACCTTTTTTGCGCAAATCGGCTTTGAGTTTCATGAAGTCATTACACAACAACGACTCACACTCAATCGTGTGCCTACCTGTTTACGTCAACAAAACTTACAAAAATGTCTGGTCGCACTGTTATCACAACCTATAAATGAGTTTCCAGTATTTCTCACCGCCCTTTGTGATACACTTGAGTATAGCATGATTACGGTACTTGCTGATGCGGTCAATCTCTTAACTGAAACAGAGCAACGGCTTACTCACCACCAAGCGAACGAGCTGACAAACTTGTTAGTCCAAATTAATTGGCAACCTTATTTAGAGCAGATCTAATTACATGTCATCAAACAAACCACTCGCAATTTTTTTAATGGGTCCCACGGCCTCAGGGAAAACGGATTTGGCGATTCAACTACGCCAAACTTTACCAGTCGAAGTCATTAGTGTCGATTCTGCATTAATTTATAAAGGGATGGACATTGGTACCGCTAAACCCACAGTAGCAGAGCTTGCGTTAGCTCCACATCGTCTGATCGATATTTGTGATCCCGCTGAAAGTTATTCTGCGGCAAATTTTCGCCAAGATGCGCTACGAGAAATGGAAGAAATTACTGCGCAAGGGAAAATCCCCTTACTTGTTGGTGGGACCATGCTGTACTACAAAGCGCTACTTGAAGGTCTCTCTCCACTCCCTTCTGCCAATGAAACACTCCGTGCACAAATTGAAGAACGGGCACAGCAACAGGGTTGGGCAGCACTGCATCAGGAACTAACACGTATTGATCCAATTTCAGCTTTACGAATTAATCCCAATGATTCACAACGAATTAATCGGGCATTAGAGGTCTTTTATTTAACGGGAAAATCACTCACAGAACTCACAGAGCAAAAAGGAGAAAGTTTACCTTACCAAATTCTCCAATTTGCAATTGCTCCAAAAGATCGCACAATATTACATGATCGTATTGCTTTACGTTTTCATAAAATGATTGACTGCGGCTTCCAACAGGAAGTTGAAAAATTATACCAACGTGCTGATTTGCATCCTGATTTACCTGCAATACGTTGTGTCGGTTATCGTCAGATGTGGGAATATTTACGCGGAGATTATGACCACAGCGAAATGATTTTCAGAGGGATTTGTGCAACGCGTCAACTCGCTAAACGCCAAATCACATGGCTAAGAGGTTGGAAGCACGAAATAGAATGGTTAGACAGTTTAGCTATTGAAAAATCTAAACAAATTATCATCAATTCACTCTTGAAAAAGAATCAGAGCATAGACCAAAAATAATTTGACGACGATGATGACAATAAATTAATTTATTGTTATATTGAGATTTGGAGGAGATACAGAGTTCTCTGTGTTTAGCTTTTTATTTTTAAAAGAAGGAAAGAAAAATGGCAAAAGGACAATCTTTACAAGATCCTTATTTAAACGCGTTACGTCGCGAACGTATCCCTGTTTCGATTTACTTAGTAAATGGGATTAAATTACAAGGACAAATTGAATCATTTGACCAATTTGTTATTTTACTCAAAAATACTGTTAATCAAATGGTGTATAAACATGCCATCTCGACTGTTGTGCCAGCTCGTTCCGTGTCTCATCATAATAACAACAGTTCCCAACAAAATTATCAACAGACACAAGAGCAACAAGCTGATTCAAATATAGAAAAAGCGGAATAGCTAAAGTTGAATGAATGTTAAATAAATCGATTTCAAGTGCGGTGGATTTTAATCAAGAATCCACCGCACTTTCTTCTCACTCAGCACCAACCTCTTCGCCAACTTCTCCTGCTCCAGTAAGTGATCAAGCGATAGTCGTACACTGTTTTTTAGCTCAAAATCGTAATGAAGATGACTTAACAGAATTTTGCTTACTCGCGAGATCGGCGGATGTCACCCTTTTAACGACAATTACAGCCACACGTGCAACACCTCAAGCGAAATATTTTGTGGGAACAGGAAAAGCAGAAGAAATTGCTGATGCGGTTAAAACCCATCATGCAAATGTTGTCCTTGTTAATCATAGCTTAACCCCTGCGCAAACACGCAACTTAGAAACCATTTGCCAATGTCGTGTTGTGGATCGTACAGGGGTCATTTTAGATATCTTTGCACAACGCGCACGTTCGCATGAAGGGAAATTACAAGTTGAACTGGCGCAATTAAAACATTTGTCAACTCGTCTCGTACGACGTAAAACTGGATTAGATCAACAAAAAGGTGCTGTTGGGTTACGAGGTCCAGGTGAAACACAATTAGAAACAGATCGCCGCTTAATAAAAGTTCGTATTGCACAACTACAAAACCGTTTAACCAAAGTTGAAAAGCAGCGTCATCAAAATCGCCAAACCCGTCAAAAAGCGGACATCCCTACTATTTCATTAGTTGGCTATACTAATGCGGGGAAATCCACGTTATTTAATCAAATTACTCAAGCGAATGTTTACGCGGCAGACCAACTCTTCGCAACGCTCGATCCGACCTTGCGCCGTCTCACACTTCAAGATGTTGGTACAACTATTCTAGCAGATACGGTTGGATTTATTCGCCATTTACCACATGATTTAGTCTCAGCCTTTAAATCAACTTTACAAGAAACAACAGAAGCCGCCTTGTTATTACACGTCATTGATGCGGCAGATCCTCGCCGCTTAGAAAATATTGAGGCAGTGCAAGAAGTACTTACTGAAATTAAAGCTAACGAGGTTCCAACACTGCTTGTTTACAATAAAATTGATCAAGTCGAAGACTTAGTACCACATATTGATTATGATAGCCACAATAGACCAATTGCGGTCTATCTTTCTGCTCAAACAGGAGAAGGAATCAATTTATTGTTAGCGGCTATCCGTGAACGATTAAAAAATGAAATCTTAACTCTATCGTTAATTCTCCCGACTTACGCGGGTAAAATCCGACATCACCTCTACCAACTAGACTGTATTCGTAACGAGCAGATTAATGAGCAAGGCGAGTTTGTCCTATCGATCACAATCGACAAAATAGCGTGGCAGAAATTAGTCAAACAATTTTCTGATTTGGAACGATTTATCCAACAGAACAACACATAATACCAATAAAGAAGGCAAACACGATAATTAGTATTTGCCTTCTTGCTTTAGGATTATTTCCCAATTCCGTAATGTCGTAGCTTATTTGCAATCGCCGTATGCGATACCCCTAGACGTGTAGCCAATTTCCTTGTACTTGGATATTGCTCATAGAATTTTCGCAATACTGTCGCCTCGAACTTATTCATAATTTCTTCCAGTGTTTCATGCCCAAATTGTTCAAGTGCGATAGGTAAGCTTTCTTGTTCAACTAAGTTCAACCCCGCAATTGTAAGCTGCCCTTGTTCAACTAAAGAACAAGCACGATATAATGCATTATGCAATTCTCTGACATTGCCTGTCCAAGGATAGTTCTGGAGATATTGGATAAATGCCTGATCAAAACACGGTGTCACAATCCCTAATTGCTGACTAATCTGTTTAATAAATAAGGTTACTAACTCAGGTATATCTTCTTTTCGTTCCCGTAATGGAGGGATATTCAACGTTAACACATTCAAACGATGAAATAAATCGCTCCGCATTTTCCCTTCTTCAACATAATGTAATAAAGGAATCTGTGACGTACAAATCACGCGTACATCAGCATAATGCTCTTTTTCTTCACCAACGCGACGAAAGGTCCCATCATTTAAGAAACGTAATAACTTGGCTTGTAACTCAAGAGGAAGTTCTGCCACACTATCAAGTAATACAGTGCCGCCATTGGCGTATTCAAAAAAGCCTAATGACTCTTTTTCATTTTCTCTACGCCCAAACATCTCACTTTCTGCATCTTGATTTGGCAGACCTGCGCAATTCACTGCAATAAATTTTTTCGCGTAGCGCGGACTCGCGAGATGACAAGCTTTGGCAATTAAATCTTTACCCGTTCCAGTTTCGCCTTGAATTAATAACGGTGCATCACTCACTGCAAATTTTGCAGCTTGTTCAAGTAGATTTGCCATTTTGGGACTTTTTGCCACAATCTCTACAAAGGCATCGCTGGTCTGTTTTGCTGAAACCATCATCTTTTCTCATCTATTACTAATCTGCATCAATCATAACATTAATGCTGTAAAGATTGAAGAAAAAGTGGAAAGAAAAATTTACATTTTAAACTGATTGCTTCTCTTTTGTTTTTGTTGAAGAAAAGATGGTGTCTTTTAGGTGCGTTAACAAGACTTGCTGGATATGACGTAAACGAGGTTTTTCATCTTGTTGAAACGCCAAAGGTCGACAAAACTCCATGGCTTTAATTCCTAAACGAGCGGTTAAAAGTCCAACTCCAATACCTTGTGCTGCTCGAGCGGAAAGTTTTGCGGTCAGATCTTGTGAAAGCCAATCCATCCCCACATCTTGTACAATTTCAGTTGCTCCAGCAAAAGCCATATTCAACAGCACCATTCTCAGCAAACGCAGTCGGCTCCAATAACCTAATTCAATTCCATAAACCTGAGCAATCTGATTCACTAAACGAATACTGCGCCAAGAAAGAAAAAACATATCTACTATCGCCAAAGGACTAATCGCGACAATAACCGCTGCCTCCGCGGCATGTTTACTAATGAGTTTTTTAACTTGTTTATCAATAGGTTGTAAAACCGTCTTGCTAAATAAATGAGCCAGCTCTTGTGCAGAATGTCCATCATGAACTTGTTTTTTCCATAACACAAGTGTTGGATCATCTGAGGATAACTGCAACATTTTCGCCATGTCTAAACATAATGCTTTCACTTGTTCATGCTTTTCTGGTGAAAAATCTTGCTCAAAACTCCGCGCACTTTCTAATAAAAGCTGTTGGCTTTGCTGCTGTAATGTCGTTCGTTTCTTCAATTTAACTAAGCGTAACCATTCTCTAAATAACGCCGAGAATCCAAGAAATACCGCAAAGCAGGTGACGAGAGAAAAAGCAAAATAAATCCATTGATTCTCTTGCCAAGCATCTATTAACCACTGAATAGATTGCGCAATCGTTGCAAGGAAAAACAAAAAGAAAGTCAATATCAACCCTTTTTTCCACCAACGTGATTTAGTCGTAACGATTTTTTCAAATTGCTCATCCAGTAATTCACTTCCAGCTACTGTCTCTATGTCATCCGCTATCACGTCCTTCTCTTGCACGGTAAATTCACGTTTAGGGATGACCTGTTCCGTTTGTTGTACTGTTTCTTGATCTTTAAAAATACGCTTATCGTTCATTGGCTTCCTCTAATACTGTTTAAAACTTATCGGCTAACAAAAATTGTAACACCGAATCCATACGTAAGTGCGGTATGTTTTCCCCCGATTCCAGTGGTTGAGGCTCAAATTGATCAAATTCGAACGGTTGGTTTTGCCAAAATTCAATATTGGGTAACTTACTTGGTACAGAGCCAGGATAAATAGTAACTTTTTGCTTATCGCGAGAACGGATACCTTGTAGTGCTTTAAAATGTTGCCCATGTTGCTGCACGACGACTTGCTGTGTCGCACGAATAGCCGCAATTGCAGTATACTCCGTATGAATGCCCTCATATTCTACATGGCGCCCCCCTTCTTGTACTAATTGGCGCATTAAGCTCACTAAATTGGGTATTTGATCATTCGTTATATGATCAGCTTTTGTCGCAATAAACATCAGTTTATCAATACGAGGAGAAAATAATCGATTTAATAACGTCCGCTTGCCATAATGAAAATTACTAAATAACTGCTGCAATGCTTCTTGCATATCTACAAATGCTTGATGACTATGGTTAAGTGGTGTTAAACAATCCGCTAAAATCACTTGCCGATCAAACGTTGAAAAATAATCTTGATAAAAACGTTTTACAATATGACGACGATAGTATTCATAACGTTGATTTAAGAGCGCAAAATAACTGCCCGTATTTTTCTCCTGTGCTAAACGTTGCCATTCTTGTTCATCAAGATGAATCAATGGAAAAAATTGCAACGCGGGGGCTCCTTCTAACTCACCAGGTAAAACAAAACGCCCTGGCTGAATAAAATGTAACCCTTGTTGCTTACAAGCAAAAAGATACGCCGTATAATCTTTCGCTAATTGAGCCAAAACCTCCTCATCTGCCGTAGCGCGTAAATCCAATTGCTTCACTTTGTCCAGCCAGTTTTTGGCTAACCCCGCTCGCTGATCTCGTGTCATATATTGCATTGTTTGGGACCATTGCATATAAGACTGTTCCAAAAGCGGTAAATCAAGTAACCATTCACCAGGGTAATCAAAAATATCGACGTAAAGCGTACTTTTTTCTTTCACGTGACGCATAACCCCTGAACGACGCTGATAACGAATTGCCAAACGAGTTTCGCTCACACCACGCGTCGATTGTGGCCAAATTGGAGGTTGTTGCATTAACGCATTTAAATGATTGTCATAATCAAAACGCGGAATTGCTAAATTTAATTGCGGGATGCGTTTAACCGCAATGATGGATTGGTTACGAGCAGGCTCAAATAACGGAATATGTTGATTATCAATGCGATTAATATGTAATAATTGATTAATAAAACTCGTGATAAATGCGGTTTTCCCACTACGACTTAACCCAGTTACCGCGATACGTAACGTGCGATCAAAACCACGATTGATGATCTCATTTACTTCTTGTTGTAGATAATTCAACATAGTCAATATCTTTTCCAAAATGAACAATTCTCACACTAAGGATAACGAAAAAATCTTAACATTTCCTTTAATGTGAATGCTTCTCCACACGCCTGACAGCAAAAAGGATAGCTTATCTGTGTAATATATTTTACAATTCTCCGATAATTTATCACAAATGCACAAATTATGCTGATTAGAAAAGTCATCTTTGCCAGTTTTCTATTTCTCGTCTCACATTTTGTTATTGCGGCACCAAAAGTCCCCCAAGAACTAACACAAAATGGACTCATTTACTGTACCCATGCCACAGGTCTTTCTTTTAACCCGCAAACTGCTGATGCGGGTACCAGCATGAATGTGATAACAGAACAAATTTATAATAAACTGTTTGAAACAACGGATAACAGTGCAGCAGTCATGCCCTCACTCGCCGAGTCTTACTCCCTCTCAAATAATGGCACAATCATTACTATTCATTTACGCAAGGGAATCAAATTCCACCATACTGAGTGGTTTAAGCCTACACGTGATTTTAATGCTGATGATGTTGTATTTTCAATCAACAGGATGTTAGGCGTTCATTCGTATTTACCAACGTTAGAAGATGAATCGGTACATCACAGTAATCCGCAATACAGCATTTTCCATAAGCAAGCTAAAAAAGTCCGCTTCCCCTATTTTGAAAGTATCAAGCTAAATCAAAAGATTAAATCAATCAAAGCACTTGGACCCTATAAAGTACAAATTGAATTATTCCAAGCCGATGCCTCAATTTTGTCGCATCTTGCTAGCCAATATGCCATTATTTTTTCACAAGAATATGCCTTACAATTAAATGCAGATGATAACCTCATACAACTTGACCTCCTTCCTGTTGGGACGGGACCTTATAAAGTCAAAAACTACTTTCGTAATCAATATGTAAGATTTGTTCGCAATGAACATTATTGGAAAAAGACTGCACAAATTGAAAATATCATCATTGATCTTTCAACAGATCGTACAGGACGTTTAATCAAGTTCCTAAATGGAGAATGCCAGCTGGCGTCTTATCCAGAGGTCAGTCAACTTGGTCTGCTTCAGGACAAAAATGAACATTTTTACGTGAACTTTGTTGAAGGGATGAATTTATCCTACCTCGCCTTTAATTTTAAAAAAGCTGAGATGAAAAATACGAAATTACGCCGTGCCATTTCTCAAGCCATCGATCGTCACCGTATTGTGCAAACAATTTATCACAATACAGCAACCGTTGCGAACAATATTATCCCTAATATTTCTTGGGCATCTCGAGTTAACACACCTGATTTCGCTTATGATTATCAACCTGAACAAGCCAAAACATATTTACAAGATAAAAAACTCAGTTTAATGATGTGGGTGATCAATGAAGAGCAAGTGTATAACCCCGCTCCACTCAAAATGGCAGAACTGATAAAACGTGATCTGGCTAAAGTCGGGGTAGAGCTTACAATTCAACCTGTCACACGCACTTACTTAATTAAAAGTTTAAAAGACCATTCTGAAGACTATGACATGATTCTAACTGGATGGCTTGCAGGGAATTTAGACCCAGACAGCTTTATGCGTCCTATTTTAAGTTGTGGAACTGTAAATGAAATTACCAATTTTTCTAATTGGTGTGATCCCCTTTTCGATCATTTTATGGATAATGCCCTCAATACGTCAAATTTACGCTTAAGAGCAAGTGAATATAATTTAGCACAAGAACTCATCTTATCAGAGGTGCCGATCGTTCCAATCGCCAATGCCCGTCGCATGCTCGTAGTAAATTCAAAAGTACGTGGGGTCGAAATGAGTCCATTCGGCAGCATCAGTTTCGAAAATCTATCATTGAAACGGGGACAAAAATAATGGTGACCGCATTTTTACGCCAAGTATTACTGATCATTATGACGCTGCTTGTGTTATCACTCGTCAGTTATATCATTTTGATTCAAGATCCCCTGAACGAAGAACTTACCTTACCAACAATCTATCAAGGCTATTTTACTTATATCAGCCATCTTATTCAGGGAGATTTAGGCATTACCTACAATGGCGGAGACGCCCTAAATGAAATCATTCGTACTGTTTTGCCTCCAACGTTAGAGCTTTGTGTAACCGCTATTTTACTGGCGGTGATTTTTGGAATACCCCTGGGATTACTCGGTGCAATGAACCGCACTAATTTTATCGGTAAAAGTATTCATACGATTTCCGCTGTTGGACTATCTATGCCAGTCTTTTGGATTGCGCCTATTGCACTTTATTTTTCGGCCATTCAAAGTTGGGAAATTTCAGCAATTGGACAATATAACCTATTATATGCCATCAAACCCATCACAGGCTTTCCGATTATTGATGTGTGGTTTGTGGAAGAGTTTTACAAAACAAAAGTAGTACAAAATGTCTTACAACATTTAGTCTTACCTACACTCGTTCTAACGATTTTACCCACAATGGAAATCACTCGTATTGTTCAGCAACGAGCAGAAGATGTTCTGACTAAAAACTATGTCAAAACAGCCACAACACGAGGGTGGTCACAAAATCGCATTTTACGTAAATATGTGCTACGTAATACGCTGCCTTTATTAGTACCACAAATAACGCGTTTATTTACACTCGTACTCACGCAATGTATGTTAGTAGAGAGTACATTTGGTTGGCCAGGTATTGGACGTTGGTTAATTGATGCCGTTACTCAACAAGATTATAATAGCATCTCCGTTGGAATTATCGTGATCGGTCTATGTATCATTATCGTCGATATTTTCTCAGATAGCTTAGCATTTATACTTGATCCATTTAATAAGAAAGGTTGGTATGCAAGATAAAGAACCAGATGAATTTCGTGAAAATGCAGCACTAAAAAATATTTGGCTTTTATTCCGCCAAGATCGTATTGCGTTATTCAGTTTTTATCTCTTTATAATATTTATTTTAACCGCACTTTTTAGCCAATGGATTGCTCCTTATTCCAGTGATATGCAATTTGTTGGACGTGAGTTGATGCCGCCATCATGGATTGATGAGGGACAAATCTCATTTTTCTTTGGCACAGATGATCTCGGTCGTGATGTATTCAGCCGTATTATCATTGGTACAACTTATACACTAGGCGCCTCACTCATTGTCGTCTTAGTGACGCTTATTATTGGTGGTATCATTGGAATTTGGGCTGGGATCTCTCATAGTATTAAATCTAAAATATTGAGTCACCTCATTGATACGTTTCTATCAATCCCCAGTTTATTAATTGCGATTATTATTGCTACACTAATGAAACCGAGCCTACTCAGTGCCATTATCGCAACAACGTTAGCCTTACTGCCCTATTTTATTCATGAGATATATCAAGCGACACAACAAGAACTCAAAAAAGAATATGTCTTAATGTTAAAACTAGATGGAATCGCGAATAGTGCATTACTGAAAGAGATCATTTTACCCAATATTTCAGTACGTTACATTCAAGAAATTGCGCGGGCCTTTGCTGTAGCGATTTTAGATATCAGTGCCTTAAGCTTTATTTCCCTAGGTGCGCAAAGACCCACTCCAGAGTGGGGCGCAATGATCAAAGATTCATTAGAACTTATCTATCTCGCACCTTGGGCAGTAATTTTACCTGGTGTCGCAATTATTATGACAATTTTAGTCGTTTTTATTTTCAGCCAAGGGCTGTGTAAAGCAATCGACAAATATTACGAATAGGTGGGACCATGGCATTATTAGATATTCGTAATCTTTGTATTGAAATCAAGACTCCAACAGGCAAAATAAAAATCGTTGATAATGTAAATTTAACCTTAAATGAAGGCGAAATTTGTGGTCTTGTTGGTGAGTCAGGCTCAGGGAAAAGCCTCATTGCTAAAGTGATTTGTAATGCATTTAAAGATTCTTGGATCATCACCGCAGATCGTTTTCGGTTTGACAACGTTGAATTACTTAAACTGACCCCAACTCAAAGACGCAAGCTTGTCGGGCAAGAAATATCTATGATTTTCCAAGACCCTCTTACTTGCTTAGATCCGAGTAAAAAAATTGGTAAACAAATTATTCAAAACATCCCATCTTGGACATTTAAAGGACGTTGGTGGCAATGGTTTGGCTGGAAAAAACGTCGAGCAATCGAACTATTGCACAAAGTTGGTATTAAAGAGCACCAGGATATTATGCAAAGTTACCCCGAAGAAATTACAGAAGGGGAAGGACAAAAAGTGATGATTGCAATTGCTGTCGCTAATCAACCTCGCCTATTAGTAGCAGATGAGCCAACCAACTCCATCGAATCAATTACTAAGGTTCAAATTTTCCGCTTACTTTCTAGTATGAATCAAAATCAAGGAACCACAATACTGCTAACCAGTAATGATATAGCGAGTATTAGTGAATGGTGTGACACATTCTCCGTATTATACTGCGGGCAAAATGCTGAATCTGGTCCTAAAGAAGAAATCCTAGAGCACCCACATCATCCTTATACACAGGCACTCATCCATTCTATTCCTGATTTTAGTCAACCGCTACCTTTAAAAAGTAAACTCAATACATTAAAAGGGACCGTTCCATTATTAGAACAAATGCCTATCGGCTGCCGTCTTGGACCTCGCTGTCCTTTTGCACAAAAGAAATGTATCGTCAAACCAACACGCTATAGAATTAAACAACATGAATTTTCTTGCCACTATCCCTTAAATTTGCGAGAAAAACAATTTAAAGAAAAACATATCGCAACACCTTTAACTTTGCAAAACACGAAATCGGAATAGAAGGATAAGAAATATGGCACTACTAGACGTGGAAGGACTGTCTAAATCGTTTACTGATTCGATAAATTTTCTGGGTGTAAGCCATTTTAAAGCAGTAGATAATATTAGTTTTAGCTTAGATAAAAAGAAAACACTTGCTATTATTGGAAAAAATGGTTCAGGTAAATCAACTCTTGCTAAAATGATAGTCGGTATCATTCCACAGACCTCGGGGAAAATTCTATTAAACGGCATCCCCTTAGAATTTGGTGATTATCGATATCGTGCTAAACATATCCGTATGGTATTCCAAGATCCGAATACCGCGTTTAATCCACGCCTTAATGTTGGTCAAATCTTAGATGCCCCATTACGTTTAGTAACGCATTTAGATCAGCAAGATCGTAATCAAAAAATTTTTAATACCTTAAAACTCGTTGGGTTATATCCAGATCACGCTAATGTTAAAATCAAAACGATGTCCGCAAGCCAAAAACAACGTGTTGCACTAGCAAGGGCCCTTATTTTAGAACCTGACATTATTATTGCAGATGATGCACTTGGGGCACTTGATGCCACGGTAAAAACCCAACTCACTAACTTAATGCTACATCTCCAAGAGAAACTCGGGATTTCTTATATTTATGTTGGACAACATCTAGGAATAATCAAGCACATCGCAGATGATGTACTTGTAATGGATGAAGGAAAAATGATTGAATATGGTCCAACAAAAACACTCTTCACTGTTCCACAAACAGAGATCACCAAGCGTCTTGTAGAAAGTCATTTTGGTAAATTATTAGATCATCACTCTTGGGCAATAAAATAAATGTAAATACGCTCATTTCTTTAAACGCTGAACTCGACTCACTAAGTAAAGAACAATGAATTTAGGCATAAAATAGCTACCATAGACCATTAACTTATTTACTATGCCTGGGATAATGTGTTTTTTTCTTTTCATAAAATACTTATCTGCATACTTTGCCACATCTTCCGCGGTCTGAAATTTTAAATTTTCAAATAAAGATGCCTCATTCTGCTGCGTTGCCGTTTTGACGAAATTCGTTAATGTCGGACCTGGTGATAAAATAGAAACATGAATATTGGTTTCTTTTAATTCATAACTCAATCCTTGACTAAATGAAGTAACAAACGCTTTCGTTGCATAATATACAGACATAAGAGGACCGCCAGGCATTTCACCTGCGACAGATGACACATTTAATATATACCCCTGATTAACCTTCATCATATCTTGTAAATACAGTTTCGTTAGGATCATTAGTGACTGAATATTGAGATTAACCATAGCGATTTCACTGGTTAAATCTGTCTTCACAAACTCACCTAACACCCCAACACCAGCATTATTAATCAAAGTATGAACAAAAATACCTTTTTCATGCGTCAACTGGTACAGTTTTTTTGCATTATCTAAACAAGATAAATCCAGTGTAATCAATTCAATATTTTCATTATATTGGTTCTTCAATGCTAATAATGGTGGTAAACTTCTCGCCACTAATACCAACTTTTTACCCCGTTCAGCATATAGTTTAGCCAACTCATACCCAATCCCTGAACTTGCACCTGTAATTAAAATATAACCATTATGCATCTAATTTCCTTCTTAATGTGATTAATAACATTTTCATTTTATCTTGAATAAGAAGTAAATAAAAACAACGACTATGAATAAGATACTCGTTCCACAATACGCTAACAGCAGTAAAGTATCTTTCTAGTTTCCATTTCATTCATTTTGCTAAATAACACGCTTATAACCCCACACACCATACTAATAACATAAAAATCCCATACCTTACTCATAAAACATAGAGCAGAGATAAAAAGCAATATCGAAGTCTATCTCAGCCAGATTGGTGATGAAACAGATAAGATGCATACCGTTCAACTGTAAGGGATGCAAGTAAAATGGTGTTAACCAGTACCAGTTAGAAGATAGAGAGAGTAGAGATAAGATAAGATAAGATAAGATAAGATAAGATAAGAGAAAATACGTTAAGTTAA
>NZ_JBSIUM010000007.1:0-140217 GCF_054052285.1 Pasteurella sp. P03HT | reverse complement strand
CAATCTTAACTTAACGTATTTTCTCTTATCTTATCTTATCTTATCTTATCTTATCTTATCTCTACTCTCTCTATCTTCTAACTGGTACTGGTTAACACCATTTTACTTGCATCCCTTACAGTTGAACGGTATGCATCTTATCTGTTTCATCACCAATCTGGCTGAGATAGACTTCGATATTTACTTTTCAATTATGTTTTCATATTACGGTATAGTTTTTGAGTATGGCTAGGTATGGCTATTATAGGACTATTAGGGGAAACATTTGGATTTAAAATATGGTTGATTGGAATATTTTAGTTGCTGTAAAAGCAATAAGATTTAATGAAAAATGAAGAGAGTGGGGTGAGTTTTTTATTGATATTTTTATCATAAAAAGAGGGATCTTAAGGATTTTGAAATGTAAGCTCACTCACATGAGAAGTACATTTCAGTGAGTGATGTATAGAAGGTCATATAAGTGGTATATGCTATTTATAATGGGATAGATGAAAAAAACACCAATAAAATAGGGGGTAAGATATTCGTAATAAATCCAAAGCTGATAGCAAGAGGAACAACTTCTATTCCTCCTGCTTTTTGGATGATCGGTAAGGTGCAATCAATTGATGTCGCTCCTGAAATACCAACAGCAGAAGAGCGGTGATTTTGCATTAGAAAAGGAATGAGAAATAAACTGACAATTTCTCGAGAAAGATCATTAAAAAACGCGATGCTACCAAATATAGGTCCCCAGGCATCATTGATAACAATACTCGATAATGAATACCAACCAAATCCAGATGCGATTGCTAAGCCTTGTGTAATGGGTAAATTTAGGAGCAGGGCAGAAAGGATACCTCCAAGTAATGAAGTTACTACAAAAATCGCTCCTGTCATTAAACCTCGTTTATTAAAAAAAACTTCACGTAATGAGATACCATTATTTCGTAATTGAACGCCAACAAAAAAAATCAATAGGATTAGAACATATGTACTGGTTCCTGAAGGCAATCTAGCAATGGATTTTAGGCTAAGCCCTACAATAAAACCAAGTAATACCATCGCACAGAGCTTGCCTGAATCTAGTAATAATTTCCAGCGAGATGGCAAGGATTGGGTCATCATTTTTAATGGCTTAGGGAATAAGCGATCATAAATAATTAGCCCAATTAGATTGAATGTTTGAATAGTAAAGGCAAATGTTGCTGCGGAAAGTGCAATCACTGGAAGTGTTTGAGTTAAGTCATCTAATTGACCAAGCGAAAATCCCATAATGAATAAAATAATGTAAAGTAGTATCATGACAATACTATTAATTGATTTTAAAAATAGGATATTACTTGTTTTGATGATGTAGCCAATGAATAATGGGCATAATACGATCAACAGTCCTTCATACATATGATATTGTCCTTCAATAAAGCGTGCATGTTCATTCTAGGTAAGGCGAGAAAAAAAACAAGAGGTGTTTATGTATTTGCGACAATTGGAAGTGGTTGGTTTCCGTGGAATTAATCGTTTATCTATTCATTTTAGGCCTGATATGGTATTAATTGGTGAGAATATGTGGGGAAAGTCAAGTTTACTTTCTGCACTAAGTCTAGTTTTTAATCCAGAACAAGACCTTTATCAGTTTACCACTCATGATTTCCATATTCCGATAGGTCAGTCGCAACCTGTACAGCATTTAACGTTATTATTTACGTTTTGTGAAAGTGAAAAAAATGAAGATAATGCAGAATATAATCAGCCTTATACGCAACACCAACTTTTTGTTAATCATCCAGATGGCTATCAACGCTTATATTTACGCGTAGAAGGAGAAAGAGATAGCCAGAATAACGTACGGACTGATTACTCTTTTTTAGATGAAAATGGCAATGCGGTTATAGTAGAAGATATTCACCAATTAGTTTTTTCTCTCATTTCCCGTCATCCAGTATATCGTTTCCGTGATGCGCGCTTAAATCGTTCTCACCATCGCTTTAATCTCGCAAAATCGCAGCAGCAAGATAATATTCAAGATGAAATTCAGGCTGTAGTAACATTACTTTGTTATTATTTTTTGAATAATAAAGATATTACGAATATCGCACAAGATACAACATTATTGTGGCACAAAGTAAAATCACTATGCTTAAAATTAAAGCGAGATGAAACACAGCGTTTACGCAAAAAGTTATTCATTTCATTAGCCAGTTTATTTATTGAAAATAAGCATGTTCATTTTGGACGTTTTACACGTCCAATTGTGTTGTTTGAAGATCCAGATGCGCGGTTACATCCACGAATGGTGGCGATTATGTGGGAGTTAGTCAGTTATTTACCCGTGCAGCGTATTACTACAACTAATTCTGTGGAGCTCATTTCTCAAGTGAATTTAAGCTCGATTTGTCGATTAGTTCGTACGCCAGAAAAAATCAAGAGTTTTCAACTGAGACGGCGCGATTTAGGAAAAGAGGACTTTCGTCGCTTGAGTTTCCATATCCATCATAATCGTAGTTTGGCCCTTTTCTCTGGACTATGGATTTTAGTTGAAGGGGAAACAGAAGTATGGATTTTATCGGAATTAGCAAAATTATTAGAAATTAATTTAGATATGGAGGGGATCCGAATTGTTGAATTTGCACAAAGTGGACTCAAACCCTTAATTAAGTATGCAGATGCAATGGGGATTCAGTGGTATGTGTTAGCAGATGGTGATGAGGCAGGCAGAAAATATCGAGATATCGTATTTAGTATGCTGGAAAATGAGATGGTTGCTAATGATAAGATTACTGTCTTACCTAAGCGTGATATTGAACATTTTTTCTATGCAAATGGGTTTGCAGATGTATTTATTCGTCTTGCTCATTGGGTGCCTAAGTCGAATTATTATCCAACAACAAAAATTATTCAGCGTGCGATTCAACGCGTATCTAAACCTGATTTAGCGATTGCTTTGTCGAATGAAATTGCAAATCGGGGGAGCCAATCTATTCCATTATTGTTTAAGCGATTGTTTTCTAAGGTATTAAGTTTAGCTCGCACGTGACTGTTTATTTATACAGTGTTTTGTGGTAAAGTGCGGTTATCTTTTGAGAAATATTGACCGCACTTTTATATGTCTACTATGTTGATGCCACGTAAAATTATCCACATTGATATGGATTGTTTTTATGCTTCAATTGAAATACGTGATAATCCCCATTTAGTTGGAAAGCCTGTTGCCGTTGGCGGTTCAGTACAAAAAAGAGGCGTGTTGGCAACCTGTAACTATCTCGCTCGTCAATTTGGATTACACAGTGCTATGCCTACTGCACAAGCGATCAAATTATGCCCTGATTTAGTGCTTCTACCTGTTAATATGCCATTATATAAACAAGTATCGACGCAAATTAGAGCGATTTTTCGGCGCTATACCCCTCTTATTGAGCCCCTTTCGTTAGATGAGGCTTATTTAGATGTCACAGATTGTCAACAATGTTCTGGTTCTGCAACGTGGATTGCACATGAAATTCGTCAAGCCATTTGGTGTGAGTTGGGGTTAACCGCTTCGGCGGGTATTGCACCACTGAAGTTTCTTGCCAAAATTGCGTCAGAGCAGAATAAACCTAATGGGCAATTTGTGATTAAACCTGATGAGGTTGATTGTTTTGTCGCTCAATTAGCATTGAATAAAATTCCAGGCGTGGGGAAAGTCACTGCACAACGTTTAGCTGAGATGGGATTACATACTTGTGCCGATATTCGCAAGACCGATAAACTCACGTTATTCAACCAATTTGGAAAAATGGGGCAACGTATTTGGGCATTTAGTCATGGTATTGATACACGAAGTGTTGAGACACATCGAGAGTCAAAGTCAATTAGTGTAGAAACCACTTTACCGTATAATATTCTTCAGGTGGAGCAAGCTTCCCTAGTTTTAGCAACACTTTATCCAGCTTTGATGCAGCGGATTCAGCAGAGTTATCCCCATTTGTCTCTAGAGGCAGTGTATAAAATTGGAGTGAAGTTAAAATTTGCTGATTTTCATGTGACAACACTAGAAAAAACGGGAATGACGTTATCACTTCATGCTTTTGAGCGATTATTGGAGCAAATTTGGCAGAGGGCGGCAGGGCGTGAAATACGTTTGATTGGTTTGCACATGGATTTACCTCGCTCTCATACGTCACAAGGGCTAGAACAAATGAGTTTATGGTAAATTTTTTATTGATTCCCTCTTGTTTTTAACAATTTTGCTACTATATTACAACACGAGTGATTTAACCCTATTATAAGGATTTTTTATATGATGCGAATTTTACTTTTTTTAGCGACAAATATGGCTGTTTTGGTCGTCTTTAATATTATTTTGAGTTTAACGGGGATTCAGGCACAAGATGCAACAGGATTATTAATCATGGCTGCATTATTTGGTTTCTCAGGATCGTTAATTTCGCTCTTTTTATCTAAGACGATGGCATTGCGTTCAGTGGGGGCAGAAGTCATTACCACACCACGTAACGAAGCAGAGCACTGGTTAATGAATACTGTACGTTCACAAGCAGAACGTGCGAATTTACCTATGCCAGATGTGGCTATTTATCATTCAGAAGACGTTAATGCTTTCGCGACGGGAGCAAGTAAAAATAATTCATTAGTAGCAGTTAGTACGGGGTTATTGAACGCGATGACACGTGATGAAGCGGAAGCCGTACTTGCGCATGAAGTTGCACATATTAAGAATGGTGATATGGTCACAATGACGTTATTGCAAGGGGTGCTCAATACGTTTGTTATTTTCGTTTCACGCATGATCGCAAAAGTGGTATCAAGTGGTCGTGATGGAGAAAGTAGTTCAGGTGTGTATTTCTTAGTTGCAATGGTTTTAGAAGTTTTATTCGGTTTCCTGGCAAGTATTATTGCAATGTGGTTCTCACGCTACCGTGAGTTTCGTGCTGATGCGGGTTCTGCGGAATTAGTTGGTAAACAGAAAATGATTGCCGCATTGCAGCGTTTGCAAAAATTACATGAACCACAAGAATTAGAAGGACAATTAGCTGCATTCGCGATTAATGGTAAACGTGGTGGGTTAGCTGCATTATTTATGAGCCATCCGCCACTTGAAAAACGTATTGCTGCATTACAACAGTTAGATACATTGAAATAACGCTAGCAATTTTAATCAGAAAGAGGCATTATGCCTCTTTTTTCATTTCTTTTTTCGTCTAAAGTGTGGTCATGTTTGGAGTCGATATGGAACATCAAATCAGTGATTTAATTCAGATCTTTAATCAATGTTTCGAACAAGAATACAATACAAAATTAGTGAAAGGAGGCGATGAGCCACTTTATGTGCCAGCAAATGCAGATTGTGCGTATCATGCTATTTATTTTGCTCATGGCTTTTATAGTAGTGGCTTACATGAAATCGCTCATTGGCTCGTTGCAGGAAAAGAACGCCGCAAGCTTGAAGATTTTGGTTATTGGTATGAGCCAGATGGACGCACCGTGGAGCAACAACGCTTATTTGAGCAAGTTGAAGTAAAACCACAAGCAATTGAATGGATTCTATCCAACGCAGCGGGTTTTCGTTATTTTGTGAGTGTGGATAACTTAAATGGTAATCCAGGTGATACCTTGCCTTTTAAACAAGCTGTTTATGCACAAGTAAAAATTTATGCGGAGAAAGGGTTACCAAAACGTGCTGAGGTTTTGCGTAAAGCATTGTCTCAGTTTTATGGGACACCTGATATGATTGATTTAGCTCTGTTTGATATAAGTCGAATTTAAATTGAAAAGTCATCGTTATGTATGCATTAGAAATTAAGCAATTAATAAAAGAATATAAAAATGGGGTCAAAGCCTTGCATGGCATTGATTTACAGGTTAAAGCTGGCGATTTTTATGCGCTACTTGGTCACAATGGCGCAGGCAAATCGACGACGATTGGGATTGTAAGCTCGTTAGTGAATAAAACGAGTGGGCAAGTTCGTGTGTTTGGTTATGATTTAGACCAACAATTAAGCGAGTTGAAAACGTGTATTGGTTTAGTGCCACAAGAATTTAATTTTCATCAATTTGAGCGAGTGATTGATATTTTGGTGAATCAGGCAGGGTATTATGGTATTCCTCGTCAAGAAGCCCTTAAACGTGCAGAAGTCTGGTTAAAAAAATTAGATTTGTGGGAAAAACGTACTCAACAAGCGATTCGCTTATCAGGGGGAATGAAACGTCGTTTGATGATTGCTCGCGCATTAATGCATAATCCTAAGTTGTTGATTCTAGACGAGCCAACTGCGGGGGTTGATATTGAGCTACGTCGTACGATGTGGACTTTTTTACGTGAATTGAATCAACAAGGAACAACGATTATTTTAACTACCCATTATTTAGAAGAAGCAGAGATGTTATGTCGTAATATTGGGATTATCCAGCAAGGGCGATTGGTCGTAGATATGCCAATGAAAGCGTTGTTAGCAAAATTAGAAACGGAAACTTTTGTATTTGATTTAGCACCTCATGAATCCGTTCCTGTGATTGAGCATTATCATGTGGTTGCATCAAATGAAACGAGTCTTGAAGTGGAAGTCAAACGTGAGCAGGGGTTAAACCAATTATTTACGCAGCTATCGGAACAAGGGGTGACAGTCTTGAGTATGCGTAATAAAGCGAATCGTTTAGAAGAGTTGTTTGTTTCGATGTCCTTAAACAGCAAAGTGGAGAAAAAGGGAGAACAGTAATGGGATTAGCGTGGGTTGCTTTTCAAACTATTTTAACCAAAGAAATTCGCCGTTTTACACGTATTTGGGTGCAAACATTAGTCCCTCCTGTCATTACGATGACGTTGTATTTCGTGATATTTGGACAATTGATTGGTAGTCGAATCGGTGAGATGAACGGGGTTAGCTATATGCAATTTATTGTTCCAGGCTTGATTATGATGTCTGCTTTAACGAATGCGTTTGCTAACGTTGCTTCTTCTTTTTACAGCACAAAATTTGCCAAAAATGTTGAGGAGCTATTAATTTCACCTACGTCTCCGCACATTATTATTTTAGGTTATGTTGCTGGAGGGATGGCTCGTGGGCTGTGTGTAGGAATATTAGTCACAACAGTTGCTCTGTTTTTTGTGACATTTGAGGTTCATTCTTGGGCAATCGTTGCCATGATTTTATTGATGACGACTGCAACTTTTGCACTCGGTGGCTTGATTAACGCAGTATTTGCACGTTCATTTGATGACATTAGTATTATTCCTACTTTTGTCTTGACGCCTTTAACTTATCTGGGCGGTGTATTTTACTCGATTTCACTTTTGCCTGAATTTTGGCAAAGCGTTTCTAAATTGAATCCCATTGTGTATATGATTAATGGATTTCGTTATGGTTTCTTAGGCATTTCAGATGTGGGAATTGTTTATACATTTTTGGTGTTAATTACATTTATTGTTGGTTTGTATGGTATCGCATATTACTTGATTAGCCGTGGTATTGGATTGAGAAATTAAAAAATTTGTTAATAATTGACCGCACTTTATTGTTAATCTTTGTGATGTTTAGCACAGATTTAAATGGATAAAAAAGAAATTGTTGCAAAAAAGTAAAATCTTTGCTATTTGTAAGTCCGCTAATTGAAGTGTTCTTCTAAGCAAACCAACAAACAAAAATAAGGAAAATGACTCTATGAAAAAGTATCTAAAGCTTTCAATGACAGCAGCATTAATGCTTTCTTCCAGTGCAGTATTTGCTGCCGATAAAATTGTAACCATTGGTACTGGTGGTCAAACAGGTGTTTACTATGTAGTGGGACAATCGGTATGTCAATTAGTGAATCGCGATTCTGCAAAAACAGGTGTGAAATGTAATGCCCCTTCAACAGGTGGATCTGTTGCAAACCTTAATTCAATTGCAAGCAATCAAATGGAATTAGGGATTGCACAGTCAGACTGGCAGTATCATGCGTATAATGGTTCAAGCTCTTTTGAAGGCAAGAAAAATGATAAATTAAGAGCCGTATTTTCAATTCACCCAGAACCGTTTACTTTAATGGCGCGTACTGATGCAAACATCAAGGGTTTCGATGATTTGAAAGGTAAACGTGTTAACGTTGGCGATCCTGGTTCAGGTACGCGTGCAACGATGAATGTGATCCTTGGTGCAAAAGGTTGGGATGCATCAGCTTTTAAAGTTGCGTCGGAATTAAAACCAGCAGAAATGGCATCAGTAATGTGTGACAACAACTTAGATGCAATTACGTATAACGTTGGTCACCCAAATGGTGCATTAAAAGAAGCAGCAGCATCTTGTGATGCACAGTTAGTGCCAATTACTGGACCAGAAATTGATAAATTAGTCGCAGAACATCCGTACTATGCGAAAGCGACTATTCCAGGTGGACTTTATAAAGGTAGCGACAATCCAACCGATACATTCGGTGTATATGCCACACTGGTGACTTCTTCTGATGTTGATGCAGACAGTGTCTATGCAATTGTGAAAGCAGTATTTGATAATTTTGATCGTTTCAAACGTTTACATCCTGCATTTTCAAATTTAAAAGAAGAAGAAATGATTAAAAATGCGTTATCTGCACCGTTACACGATGGCGCAGTGCGTTACTATAAAGAAAGAGGTTGGTTGTAATTTCCCTTTTTCATCCTTTTTAAGGCAGGCAATGTTCCTGCCTTTTTCCGTTTTTGTTTTTTAGATGACGAGGAGTTTTTAGCGTGTCAACAAAAAATATCGATTATGATGATTTACAAGATATTGTAGCATCAAGTGATACGGGAGGACGTGATCCTGATGGATTTCCCAAAAAACTAATCGCTGGTGTTGCTATTTTATGGTCATTGTTTCAACTTTATTATGCTTCTCCTGCGCCTTTTTGGTTGCAAGAATTTTTGCGTAATACAGGATTAAATATCAATGTGGTTTTTGATGATACAAAAGCCCGCTCAATTCACCTTGCGTTTGCTTTATTTTTAGCCTACTTATCTTATCCCGCTTTTAAATCGTCTCCTAAACACCGTATTCCGTTAGTGGATTGGGTGTTTGCGACAGTAGGGGCATTTTTAGGCTCATACTATCTCTTTTTCTATGATGGCTTAGTCACCCGTTTTGGTGCACCAAACTTACAAGATATCATCGCAGGTTGTATTGGTATTGTCTTATTGCTTGAAGCAACACGTCGTAGTCTAGGCCTGCCTTTAGTCGTCATTGCGATTGTATTTTTAATTTACAATTATTTTGGACAATTTTTGCCAAGCGATTGGATCATCAGTCACCGTACAGGTACACTTTCTCATATTATTAATCAACAATGGATTACAACAGAAGGTGTGTTTGGTGTGGCATTGGGTGTGTCAACAAAATATGTCTTCTTATTTGTTTTATTCGGTGCCTTACTAGATAAAGCGGGAGCAGGTAACTATTTTATTAAAAGTGCGTTTGCTTATTTAGGTCATTTACGTGGTGGCCCTGCGAAAGCCGCAGTGGTTGCTTCAGGTCTTACTGGCTTAATTTCGGGTTCATCAATTGCTAATGTGGTGACAACGGGTACTTTTACGATTCCGATGATGAAACGAGTGGGTTTCTCTGCAGAAAAAGCGGGAGCGGTAGAAGTGGCGTCTTCTGTGAATGGGCAAATCATGCCACCTGTGATGGGGGCGGCAGCATTCCTAATGATTGAATACGTGAATATGCCGTATAGCCAGTTAATTACGCATGCGTTTTTACCTGCGGTAATTTCTTATATTGCATTAGTTTATATTGTGCATTTAGAAGCCTGTAAAATGAATTTACAAGGTTTACCAAGAACAGATGCTCCAAAACCATTTGTGACGTCAGTATTACGCGCATTAGGAACGTTTATTTTCCTCTGCGTACTGTATTTTGTCGTGGAATTTGGTTTAGGTTGGTTGAAAAATGTAACTCCTGATTATGCGTTTAGCATTGTGATTGTTTTATTATCAGTCATGTACTTATTGCTATTACGTCGAGTCGCACAATTCCCAGATCTCGAAATCGATGATCCTCATTCTCCAGTCGTGAAGTTGCCTTCAGTTAAACCTACTGTCAATGCGGGATTACATTTCTTGTTACCTGTTGTGATCTTAATTTGGTGTTTGATGGTTGAACGTTTATCGCCTGGTTTGTCTGCGTTCTGGGGAACCTTGTCGCTCATCATCATTTTATTAACTCAACGTCCATTACTTGCTTATTACAGAAAACAAGCAACATTGAAACATGAGTTTAAGCTCGGCTGGCGTGATCTTGTCGATGGACTAGAGGCTGGTGCGAGAAATATGATTGGGATTGGTATTGCGACAGCAACAGCGGGGATCATTGTTGGTGTAGTATCTTTAACAGGTTTTGGTGTACAACTCGCGACAATTATTGAAACTTTATCGATGGGTAACATTTTCTTAATGTTACTTTTAGTGGCGGGATTTAGTTTAATTCTCGGTATGGGATTACCAACCACTGCGAATTACATCGTAGTTTCTTCTTTGATGGCAGTCGTGATTATTGAAGTCGGGCGACAAAATGGCTTTATTGTTCCGTTAATTGCGGTACATTTATTTGTGTTTTATTTTGGCATTATGGCTGACGTGACGCCTCCTGTTGGATTAGCTTCATTTGCGGCCTCAGCAGTGTCTGGTGGCGATCCAATTAAAACAGGATTAACCGCATTTTCATATAGTTTACGTACTGCTATCCTTCCTTTCTTGTTTATTTTTAATACAGATTTGTTATTGATTGATGTTAGTTGGTCGAAAGGCATTATTGTCTTTATTACTGCAACAATTGGTATTCTTGCCTTTACTGCAGGTGCGGTAGGTTATTTCTTCCGTCGCAATAAGCTATGGGAAAGTCTAGCCTTATTCGTACTTGCTTTTGCATTATTTAGACCAGGGTTCTTTATGGAACACATTTCTCCAACTCAGCGTTATGTTGAACCAAGTCAATTAGTACAAGAAGTTCAACGTGTTGCGGTTGGGGATAATTTGACACTTAAAGTATCTGGTCTTAATCCTTACGGTAAAGAAATTGAGTTTTATGCTCAATTAGCGGTTCCAGAAGGACAAACTGGCGAAGAGCGTTTACAAAAAATGGGCTTGACGCTATTTGAACAAGATAAACCAGAAGGAAAACAAGTGATCATTGATGCGGTCGAAATTGATTCAAGTGCAGCAAAAGCAGGCTTGAATTGGGATCAAGTGATCCTTGAAGGGTCGGTTCCAGTAAAAGATGCGTTAGCAAAAGAATGGTTATTTATCCCAACGTTGTTCTTATTGTTTATGTTAGCGATGAACCAACGTCGTCGCCAAGCCTAAGGAAAAATTATGTTTAAGAAAATCTTAATTACAGCGGATCTCAGTCATTTGGAAGATGCGGAAAAAGCCGTGAAAACGGCTTTGGAGATGACCAAACACAATCCTGATACGGTCTATCGTGTGATGAGTGTGGTGCCACCATTAGGCAGCAGTTTTGTGTCTTCATTTTTGCCTAAAAATTTTGACCAAGATGTGCTAGAAGAGGCGAATAAAGCATTGCGTGCTTTTACGAAAAAACATTTTCCAGAAGGAGCAAAAGTGCAACATATTTTGGCACATGGTCCTGTATATGAAGAAATTAACCGTATTGCGAAAGAAAAAAATATTGATTTGATCATTATGATGGCGGTTCGTGATAATAAAGAAGGGTTAAGTTCAAATACAGTGAAAGTGGCGCGTTATAGTGATAAGCCGATTTTAATCTTACGCTAAGGAAAAATAAAAATAGCTTGTTGAAAAACAAGCTATTTTTTTGTGAAGAGCGGTCTGTTTTATTTTACTAATTCATAACAAGGCTCATAAGCATTACCATCTGGTAATTTCATGCGATGTTGTACGATGAAATCTTGTAAAACCTGATCAATTTTTTCTAAAAGTGCAGGATCACCATGTAATTTAAAACGACCGATTTCTTCAATCAGATCTTGTGTATCAGGTTTAATGTTACCCGCCACAATACCAGAAAAAGCACGACGTAAATTTGCGATTAAATCTAATGTCGATTGGTTACGATGTAAATCAAGTTTTGCCATATTTTCGTGAGTTGGCAGGAACGGTTGTTGAAAATCAGTTGGGATTTTTAATGACCAGTTGAAACTATAAGCATCGCAGGTTTCGTAGCGTTGCATTTTAACATTGTGCATAGATTGACTGATTTTCCGTGCTACTGTTATTGGATCATCAATAATGATCTCGTAGAGTGCTTGAGCTTCTTTACCTAATGTTTCGCCAATAAAGCGATCAATTGTGGCAAAATAATCCGCACTTTCTTTTGGTCCAGTCAAAATTAATGGCAACACTTGATCTTTATTTTCTGGGGCTAATTTGATACCAAGAATATACAATAATTCTTCGAATGTGCCAGGTCCACCAGGGAAAATCACGATAGCATGTCCCATACGAACAAAGGCCTCCAGACGTTTTTCGATATCTGGCATAATGATTAATTCATTCACGATCGGATTAGGAGGCTCTGATGCGATGATAGAAGGTTCAGTGACACCAATAAAGCGACTATTTTTATAGCGTTGGTTAGCGTGACCTATTGCAGCGCCTTTCATTGGGGCTTCCATCACACCGGGTCCACATCCTGTAATGATATTCAGCTCACGGTAACCCAGTTCTGTACCTACAGCACGACAGTATTGATATTCTGTTTGGTTAATCGAATGCCCTCCCCAGCAAACAACAAGATTTGGATGTTCTCCGACGGGCAGCGCTTTGGCATTCCGTAAAATCGAGAAAACAAGGTTTGTAATATGTTTACTGTCTTGGATATTATCGGGATTTAAACGTTGGCTCATGACATTGACAAATAAAATATCACGTAGTACTGCAAATAAGTGATGTTGAATATTTCGGATTAGACGATCATCAACAAAGGCATCTTGTGGGGGATGATGCAACTCAAGAGAAACGCCACGTTCACGAGCAACCAAATGGATATCAAAATCAGGGTATTTATTTAATAATGCACGGCTGTCATCCGTAATGGCTCCAGAGTTTAAGACGGCTAAGGAGCAATTACGATAAAGACTATATAATGGACTTTTGACTTTTTTAGTCAGTAATTCCACTTCAAGATGAGAGAGTTGATCCATACTCCCACGTGGATTGACGTAATAGACACTTTTGCTCATCATTTCTCCTATTGGCGAGCTAAACGTTGATTATTTGGAACGGCTTCAAAGTTCGAGCGGAACGGATTAATGTCTAAGCCCCCGCGACGAGTATAGCGAGCATAGACAGTGAGTTTTTCTGGTTTAGCGAAGCGCATGACATCACAGAAAATACGTTCGACACATTGTTCGTGAAACTCGTTATGTTGACGGAAGGAAATAATGTAGCGTAATAATTTTTCACGATCAATTTGCTTGCCAACATAATGAATTTGTAATGTTCCCCAATCGGGTTGATTGGTAATTAAGCAGTTTGATTTTAATAAGTGGCTCACTAAATATTCTTCTACTTGATTTTCATGGCAACATCCAGCTAACACATCGGCATTAAAAGTATAGTCATGAATTTCAATATCTAGATTATCAAGACACTCTCCTGTGAGTTCTGTGATAGGCTCGTGCTGATATTTGCTTAGCGGATGTAAGGTTACCTTGACTTTTCCTTTGGCGCAGTCAGCTAAGTCACGTTGTAAGATAGCTTGGACGGCTGAAAATGAATCAAATTGTGTTTGATTAAAGCTATTGAGATACAGTTTAAAACTTTTCGATTCAATTAAATTTTCGCTGTTAAAATCAATTTCTATGTCTGCAATGGCGACTTGTGGCACGCCTTTAGGGTTAAGCCAAGAAATTTCATAAGCGGTCCAAATATCAGCACCAAGAGTAAAAGGCTGAGTATGAGTAATGCCTAATCCATCCCGATTTAATTGGCGAGGAACGGCTTGTAATAAAGAGCGGTCATAATTTGTCGAATATTGCGTTTGCTGTCCGAGTTTGAGTGTCGTTAAGCTATCGTGTTGATAGAGCATGTTATCTTTCCTTTTCTTTTTCACAGGCTAATAGTGCCAAGATAAATTAGACACTAAGCGACAATCATCACATTTAAAATAAAATAAGTCAAAAAGCGCTTTTTCTAAACGCCATGCATTGTGACAATTTGGGCAGCACCGTTGTTGTTCTGCTTGTAAGCTTTTCCCACCAATTCGATACAAATAGTAGTAAGTGGGTATTGCCGTATGTTGTTCAATCGCTTGTGCTAAATAACGCCCATGTTTTGTTAATGTGCTGTTTATTGATGAAATTTCCGCTAAAGCTGGTTGCTCCAAAATGGTTCCATTCATTTGTAATTGATCACAAGCTTGCCAATTCTCTTGCCATTTAATGAGATCCATACTTAAGTGTGGAATCGATCTGAGTTGTTTATATAAAGGGATTGGCGCGAGATCCTCTCCACTGTGTAAAGGCGAGCAAGATTGTAGATAAGTTGTATAGAGAACTTGCCATGAGGGCGTATTTGTTGAGCTAGTCTGATCTGAATTTAAATCATCTGCAATCACGTGAAAACCATCAAAAATTAGCCCACCTTGTTGCGCTGCTTCGAGCGCACATTCTACTTCTCTGTTATTAAATTCAGGAAGTAAACTATATTGTTCAGGGCAAATCATTCGGATTGCGAAGCCTTGTTGCCCTTCTTGTTCTGCTAAATAAATGGGGATTTCACGCCCGATAATTTGTCCATTGTAGCGCCATTGATCAATGATTTGATTAAGTAAATCATGTGGCGTCTGTCCATTTTCTTTGGGAGTAAAGCGGAAAAAAGTTTCAATGAGGTACATCGTTTTCTCTATCTTGTTCAGGGGCTGGTTTTACTCATGCATTTTAATCAATTTTGTAGAACGTTACCGTATTTTTTAGCAGTAGTATAAAATGATTAAATCTTCTAAAATAGCACTTTTTTGCATTAAGGTACAATTATGCATCAACAAACGAAACTCTATTTACAGCAATTGCAGCAAGTGATGGTGGAGCTCAATGTATGGCAAACCACACCACCAGAAGAACAAGCGTTTCTCAGTGAGCAACCTTTTGCGCTAGATACAATGTCACCAACAGAATGGTTGCAGTGGATTTTTATTCCTCGTATGCACGCGTTAATAGAAAGTGGTGCTCCCTTACCTAGTAAAATTTCGATTACGCCTTACCTTGAGGAAGCATTAAAAGAAATGGAAACATTGCAAACATTATTGCGTCCGATCAGTGAAATTGAAGCATTGTTACAACAATAACTTATGCAGCTAGAAATCTTATATCAGGATGATGTCCTCGTCGCTGTGAACAAACCTGCTGGAATGCTGGTTCATCGTAGTTGGTTAGATACTCATGAAACACAATTTGTGATGCAAACCTTACGGGATCAAATTGGGCAGCATGTCTATCCTGTTCACCGCTTAGATCGTCCAACTTCTGGTGTACTGCTCTTCGCTTTAAGTCGTGAGGTTGCCAATTTACTTTGTGTACAATTTGAGAATAAACAGGTTGAAAAGCATTATTTAGCAATTGTACGAGGATATTTGATAGGGCAACAGCGAATTGATTATCCCCTCAAGGTCCAGTTAGATAAAGTCGCAGATAAATTTGCTCAGACAGATAAACTGCCGCAAGAAGCAATCACTGATTATATTGGATTAGCTACTATCGAGATGCCTTATGCGGTGAAAAAATACGATACTACACGTTATTCCTTGGTGCGTTTAATCCCACATACTGGGCGTAAACATCAATTACGCCGCCACATGAAACATATTTTTCATCCTATTTTGGGGGATACGCAATATGGTGATTTACATCAAAATAGAGCATTGACACAACATACTCAGGTTCAGCGCTTAATGTTGCATGCAGAGCGTTTAATATTTGCTCATCCAATAACCAAACAGATGCTTGAAATTAGAGCGGGTTTAGATCATCAATGGCTTAATTTGATGACACTTTTTGGTTGGGAACACCATGTTGTAGCAAAAGTGCGGGATATGTTTTGATAATTTTTTTATAGGGAAAAACAATGTTAGATAAAGCATTATTAAATTTAACTCATGAACAACAGCAAGAAGCAGTAGAAAAGATACAAGCATTGATGGCAGAGGGGATGAGTGCAAGTGAAGCAATTGCGCTTATTGCACAACAATTGCGTAAGGTTCATACAGAGGAATAAGACGTATTCTTAACTCGTTATGATGACACAACTGAATTGAGTAAGCGCTTTCAAAATGCAAAAATTTTGTGATCTCTGTTTGATTTTAAACTATTTTTCATTGCCAAAATGTAAAAATTGGTCGAATATTTAGCTGTATAAAATTTGGGTGGTAAGGCAGATTGTCTTATTAAAAGAAAAGTAGTTAAGGTCGTTTGACCATTAGAGGTTTTAAGTATGGAAGTTGGTGTTGTTAAATGGTTCAATAACGCAAAAGGCTTTGGATTCATTTCTGCCGAAGGATCTGATGCAGATATCTTTGCTCATTATTCAGTTATCGAAATGGACGGCTATCGTTCATTAAAAGCAGGTCAAAAAGTTCAATTTGAAGTGGTACATGGGGATAAAGGATCACACGCAACGAAAATTATCCCGATTGTTGAATAATCTTCTCTTTTTCATTACATTTAGTCATAAAAAATAAAGACAAGGATTGCAGCCTTGTCTTTTTTGTTGCTTTTGAAAACGACGCACGGTCAGTTTGATTCCTATGCATTGATTATTTTAATAAGTCTTTTAGCCCCGCTTTCATTGCAGACATTTGACTTTCGTATTGTGCTTTGCTTTCGCGCTCATCAATCATATAAGTAATCGTTTCGGAAAGGGTCATTTTCATTTTACGAGAATAACGGGAAAGGCGTAGCCATACTGCGTATTCTAAATCAATCGATTTTTTTTTCGTTGATTGTTTTTCGCCATTAAAAAAGCGTTTACGGCGTGCACGAATGGCTTGATCTAATTTGATGACCAGAGCAGGAGATAAGTGGTGAGCAATCCAATCTTCAATGTCTTGTGGTTTATTTTGAGAAGCAATTAATTGTGCTGCTTTATCTTCACATAAACTTTTTTCTTCGTAGCGAGTAATGTTTTCACCCTCTCGGTGTTTCTTGACTAAATACAACCATTTCCAATGTGCTTCTTGGTTTTCAAGTTTCTGATATTTCATTGTATTCGCTCACTTTTTTTGTTAGTGACGTGGTAACTGTCGTCAATATACGCTGTTTTTGCTTTTTTTTCTAGCAGATTTTTACTATTTTAGGAAATATGAGATAATGTCAGACTATTAAAAATTATAGTCAACATAACAAGAGAATACGTGTGAATCCATCCCTTTTAGCTGAAAAAGCACTCTCATGGCAAAACTTACGCCCAACACTCAATTTAACCGAGTTGCCACATTCCAGAACGGATTTTTTTGCGTTACAACCGCGCGCCAATGCTGCGATTACACAATTTTTACATAATCCTCAGCGTACATTATTAGTCCTAAAAGGAGATGAAGTAGGCGAATATAGTCATTTGTTAGCGCAAACGATTCAGACACAGTACCCACAGGCGACAGGGATAAGAGGGGTACAGTATTTGATACAACAAGGAGACTTTTTTTCTTTTCCTGTTGTGAATGCTATGCCAGCTGTCTCTATTGAAGATAATTTTGCCGCAAAAAAAGCGGTTGCTAGCGCGTTGTATGTCGATCAATTCCAATTATTTGGTTCATTACGTGTTCATCCTAGTTCTCGAGAGATTCAATTAAATCCTGGATTAGTACACCAATTAAATGGTGGGGTGCTCATTCTTGGGGTGGCGTCGTTCATTACGCAATATGATCTTTGGATTCGTTTGAAACAACTGTTATTAACTCAGCGTTTTGATTGGTATTCAATCCATCCTTTTAAAGATTTACCTTGTGATATTCCAAGTTATTCCTTGTCACTTAAAGTGGTTTTAGTTGGTAATCGAGAGGAATTGGCGACACTTGCTTCTCTTGATCCTGATTTATATGATTTGGCGGATTATTCAGAAATTGAAAGTTATTACTCCGTAGAAAGTACAGAAAATCGAGTGAAATGGGTGGAATACGTCCAATCATTTGCCAATGATCACCACTTACCATCATTAAGTATCTCGGGGGTGGATAAGTTATATCAATTATTGGTGCGTGATAGTGAAGATCGTTGTTTTGTGTCGATTTCCCCTTTGAAATTGAAGGCGATGTTAACGGGGGCTGCACAATTAAGCCAAAAAGACACATCATCTTTATTAAGTGCGGTCGATTTTGAGCAATTTTTTCAACAAAAAGAATTACAGCAAGGATTCCTGAAAGCACAAACGTATTCTGATATTTTACATGAACAAGTTTATGTGGCGACAGAAGGCGAGATGGTTGGGCAAATTAATGGTTTGTCAGTGATTGAATATCCTGGCACACCAATGAGTTTTGGGGAGCCTTCTCGTATTAGCTGTATTGTGCAATTTGGTGATGGAGAAGTGGTAGATGTTGAACGAAAAAGTGAGTTAGCGGGGAACATTCACGGCAAAAGTATTATGATTGCAGAAGCTTGTTTAGCGCATATTTTGCAATTACCTTCCCAATTACCTTTTTCGGCTTCATTAGTGTTTGAGCAATCTTATGGCGAGATTGACGGAGATAGTGCATCTTTGGCAAGTTTTTGCGTCTTAGCCAGTGCATTATCGGATCAACCTTTACCGCAGTCGATTGCGATTACAGGGGCAATTGATCAGTTTGGTTTAGTACATTCTGTGGGCGGAGTGAATGCCAAAATTGAAGGTTTTTTCTCTATCTGTGCGAGTCGGGGATTGACGGGAGAACAGGGCGTGATGGTTCCCAGCACAGTCATTCATCAACTGAGTTTAAGTGAGGAAGTCGTTGAGGCCGTAAAACATGGACAATTCTTTATTTACCCCGTTGACGATGTTTACCAAGCATGTGAAATTCTATTCCAACGCGACTTAGTGGAAGAAGAAAATAAAGTGTATACAGAGGATACGTTGCCGTTATCCCGTCTCATTGCATATCGTATTGAACAGCGAGCAGAACAATCTTGGCAAAAAAGTAGTCTCTTTGAATGGTTTTTTCGCAGAAGATAAACTGATCCGATAAGTTAAGCGTACAAGTGTTAGCTATTTTTATTTCTAAGCCACTCTGTTAGAATGCCTGTAAGCAAAGTGTGCTTGGCTATCCTAAATTTGAGGAGGATTAAAAAGAATGAACAGTTGTACACCAAATAAGAAAAGTAGCTACAGCTACGAAGAGTTATTGGCATCAGGGCGTGGCGAATTATTTGGCGAAGACGGACCTCAACTTCCAGCCCCAACAATGTTAATGATGGATCGTATTGTGGAAATGAAAGAGACTGGGGGGCTATTTGATAAAGGCTATATTGAAGCGGAACTTGATATTAAGCCTGATTTACCTTTCTTTGCATGTCATTTTATCGGCGATCCTGTCATGCCAGGTTGTTTAGGATTAGATGCTATGTGGCAATTAGTCGGTTTCTATTTAGGTTGGATTGGTGGCAAGGGTAAAGGACGAGCATTAGGCGTGGGGGAAGTGAAATTTACTGGACAGATTCTGCCAACCGCGAAAAAAGTCGTCTACCGTATTCACATGAAGCGTGTGATTAATCGTAAGCTTGTTATGGGCATGGCAGATGGCGAAGTAGAAGTCGATGGTCGCGTGATTTATACTGCAACGGATTTGAAAGTGGGTTTATTCCAAGATACTACGGCATTCTAAACCACATTTTTCACGTTTAACCAAGCTTCACATTACCAGCTATTATGCTGGTAATGTTTTATGTTATTCATCGATGATATCAAAAAAATCTGCGTCTAACAGTAAAGCGAGGTCTTGCGGGGCTAACTCAACGCTTAATCCTCTTTTCCCACCAGAAACGAAAATGTGCTCAAATTGGCGTGCAGATTGATCAATGATGGTTTTTAAACGTTTTTTTTGCCCTAATGGGCTAATCCCACCGACGAGGTAGCCTGTGCTTTTTTGTGCAAATTCTTTATCCGCCATTTCTACTTTTTTGACTTGAATCGCTTTCGCTGCTTTTTTGAGATTAAGCATATTCGCAGTAGGGAGAACGAAACACGCCAGCTTTTTCTGATCACCATTTTCAGCCACTAATAATGTTTTAAAGGACTGGTGTGCATCAATTCCCAGTTTATCTACGGCTTCTTCACCAAAATGGGTATTATTCGGATCATGATCATAACTATGGAGCGTGAATGGAATGTTATGTTTTTTCAGTAAATCAATTGCCGGTGTCATTGTCTTTTCTTCTTGTTCCAGTAAAATGAGCCCATTATTTTACAGCGGAGAGAAAAATGAACGCAACGTTAAATATCGCGATAGCAGCTGAATTTGAATTATGTGAAAAAATTGCAGAAGCTTTAGAACAAAGCCAGTTAGGTATTGCACAAGTGTCAGTGATTGAAATGTACCCTTTTAGTGAAGAACAAGGGATTCGTTTTCAAAATAAGAGCGTGGCACAAATTAAACCAGAAGATGTTGATTGGTCAGATTATCATTATTTGTTTTTTGCGGGAGATATCAACCACGTTGCCTCTATTGCGAATGCTGCTGAAATTGGCTGTATTGTGATAGATATGAATGGGGTATGTTCTGCGTTACAAGATGTTCCTGTTGTTATACCCACAGTGAATGCCTCTCATCTCGAAGCATTACGCCAACGTAATATTGTTTCCTTACCCGATCCACAAGTGACACAGCTTAGCCTAGCAATTGCACCATTAGCAGAGCAGGCTATGTTGAAAGACATTGTGGTGACATCATTATTACCCGCGTCTTATACTAATGCAGACACCGTCAGCAAGTTAGCTGGACAAACAGCCCGTTTACTCAATGGTATCCCATTAGATGAAGACGAACAGCGCATGGCATTTGATGTATTCCCCGTGTCGAATGTGAGTCTGAAGGCGCAAACACAGAAAATTTTCCCTCAGTTTGAACATATCGTATTCCACAGTATTCAAGTGCCAGTATTTTACGGTATGGGGCAACTCGTGACCCTATTATCTGATTATGAACTAGAGACCGATACGCTACGACAAGCTTGGGAAAGTCATGACTGGTTAGCTTATCATGCAGAAAAAATGATGACACCTGTGACAAATGGGGAGCAAGAAACAGGTGAAGACGTCGCGAAGTTACATGTGAGTGCGGTGAAGGGAATTGAAAATGGCATCCAATTTTGGTCAGTGGCGGATGAACAGCGCTTTAACTTGGCGTTCATGGGAGTCAAATTAGCGGAGTTGATTTATCAGCAAGGCTATTAATAGAATATCAATTTACTTCTATGATGTTTAAAAATGGGCAGTATCGCATCTGCCCATTTTTTTATTTTTCTTTCCAGTAACCAATCCATTCTTTTAGGAGCAACATATTTTTATTCAACGCCCCCGCTTGTGGAATGAAATACATAAAATTTAAACCATAGTGCTGAGGGGAGACCCCATGACCGATACTCGCAGGCAGTACATGAAAACCTTGTCGCTCAAAGAGCAATTTGGCACGTTGCATGTGCCATTGGTTTGTGACCAAAATAATCGTGTTAATTCCTTCTGCAGCTAATATTTTGTGGCTAAATTGCGCATTTTCTTTTGTGGTCTTAGCATGATTTTCTAGCCACTTAGTTGGCACATCAAAAAATGTTTGCAACTCTTTTGCCATGACTTTTGCCTCAGAGGTTCCATTTGGGGCACTTCCTGTGATTAAGAGGGGAAGATGAGTTTGTTTATGTAGATAGGCTGCATAGCGCATACGCTCTAATGGGATTGCGCTGACAGCTAATTTATCAAACAATTCTTGGTTGTCGCGTAATCCTCCTCCTAATAATACGATTGCTTGGGCTTGTTGGTAATCATCTAGGCTGAGATTATCCGCTTGCACTAAATGGTCTTCAACTTTTTGCGAAGTATAAGGCAAGCTAAAAATATACAGGATGGCGATGCCCAATAACCCGAAAAGGCGGCTGAGCTTAGGGTAATTGAGGCGAGAGAATAATACCGCGCCGACCCATAAAATCAGGACATTAAATGGCGGTAGAATCATCGCAGTGATCAGTTTTGTGAGTTCAAACATATTAAGTAAAGATAAGTAAAAGATGCGCTATTATTGATGATCTCTTTATCGATGTCTATTGTTTAAAATCTGTTTATTGTTAAAATATCGCCTCAATAAAATCAAGCAGAGCAGCGAATGAAAGCAATTAAAGACAGTGCGATTTATTTATTTGGTGAACTCATCTCAAAATCTGTCCCATTTCTACTATTACCTTATTTATCCCGCAAGCTCGGCGTTGAAGGCTTTGGTGAGCTTTCTTACTATCAAACGTATCTCGCTTTATTTTTAATCATTGTCGGTTTGAGCCAAGAAGGGGCCATTGCTCGTTTTTTCTATTTTTATGGGCGCCGCGCATTACATTTAGTTGTCACAACAGGCTATAGCTATACGCTTTTGTCGGGGGCGATCATTTTATTAGGCTGCGTGATCTTACAGTCTGAAATCATGGTGTATTTGGCGCTTTCTGCCATTTTCCAATCATTTATTTCAGTACAGTTAAGTATTCGACAATGTCAAAAACAACCAGTGGCTTATTCTGTGATTCAATTGTTGTTGGCGCTAAGTTCTGCTTTACTGACAGTCGTGTTATTAGAAGTTTATGATGAGCAGTTGGTGGAAAAGCGAATTTTAGCGATATTATTTAGTCATGCAGCAGTGTTTAGTTTGGCGTATTTTCTCTATCGACAAAAAACGCCAAAGAAAAAATTTACTTTTTCTCGTTATCGCACGGCATTACTGTATTTGTTGAGTTTTGGTGTCCCTTTAATTTTTCATAATGTGAGTTTGTTTTTACGTGGACAGCTCGATCGTATTTTTATTTATCATCAGTTTAGTGAGGCAGAACTCGGATTGTATGCGATGGGGGCACAACTTGCCGCAATTTTGATGATTGCGATTCAAGCGGTAAATAAAGCCACAGTACCTTATCTATTTGAAGCCTTAAAACAACAGAAAATTACGGTGAAACACATTCATCGATGGGCAATGTATTCGTTATGTTTTGTCCCACTTCCTGCCATGATCATGTGGTGTATTCCAGAACAGGTCGTTGTCTGGGTGCTCGGTAGTCAGTTTATTGGAACAAAGTATTACATCATTTTATTTTTAATTTCGACAGGACTGGTTGTGCCCTATTTGATTTTAGTGAATTACTTATTTTATTACGCTAAAAATAAATTGATTTCCATTTGTTCAGTTTTAACTACATTTGTTTATGTTATCAGTTTAGCAGGATTAACTATGACAGAGATTCAGTTTGTGCCTTTTGCGAGCATTATTGGTGCATTGGTCATTCTGCCTGTATTGTATGTGATGACTGCTAAAGTAGGAAAAAGGATATGAATTTAATTATTTGTTGTACGCCGCTACAGGTTTTGATTGCAGAAAAAATTATTGCACAGTTTCCAGATAAAACGTTTTATGGTGTGATGCTTGCTACAGCGAGCAATAAAAAATTTGATTTTTATCGCCAACGTTTAGCAAGTCAGTGCGGTCCGTTTTTTTCGATGATTCAACATAAAGATCGGTTTAATTTATTAAAAGAAATTCTTTATTTACGAACACGTTTTTGCGGTAAGAGATTTGATCAGGTGTTTGTCGCTAACATTAATGATTTACAGGTTCATTTTTTATTAAGTGCGATTCGTTTTAATCAATTAAACACGTTTGATGATGGCACAATTAACATTGTGAAAAACAGTATTTTTTATCAAGATGATGTGCCAACTTTAAAACGAAAATGGCTTAATTGTATACTTGGAAACCAATATAGTACGCCGAAACTACGCGCGTTGTCACAACGGCATTACACCATCTATCATGGATTTGAAAACATTATTGATAATGTGGTGAACCTTGATTTAGTCGCGCATTGTGATAGTGATGATGTGGCGGGGGATTATGTAAATATCCTTTTAGGACAACCCGTTTTTCTTGATGATCAACGAAATATCGCTTTAGCTGAAAACGTGATTAAAACATTTAATATTCATTATTATTTGCCGCACCCAAGAGAAAAATACCGTTTAGAAAACGTTGATTACATTGACACAGAACTCATTTTCGAAGATTACATCATTCAACGCTGTCAGACTCAGAAATACCGTATTTATACGTACTTCAGTAGTGCAATTCTGAATATTATGAACAAAAGTGACAATATTGAGGTGGTGGCATTGAGGATTGAGACAGAAAATCCCGCGTATGATGCATGTTACGATTTATTTCATCAAGTGGGTGTCAAGGTTATTGATATAAGAGATTAACATGAAGAAATTTTTAATTTCATTAGATAAAGATCAAGCTCGTCGAGACCTGTTCTTTATTCAGCCCGATACACAAGATTTTATCCTCTTTTCTGCGATGAATACGATGAATGAAACGTGGGAAAACTTGACCGCACTTTTTGATCTCCATGCCTTCCAAGCTCGTTATGGACGAGCGGTTACAAAAGGTGAAATTGGATGTACATTAAGTCATCTCGGGGTGTATCAACAGATTTTGGCGAATACAGAGATTGCGGAAGATGAATACAGCTTAGTATGTGAAGACGATGTATTATTCAATACCGATTTTCAGCAACATGTCTATTCATTATTAGCGCAGCAGCCTGTGGCAGAGGTGATTTTGCTCGGACAATCAAAAATTACTCAATTTGATGATATTGAACTTGAGATGAACTATCCCACAACATTCTCTTTCTGCTGTAAGCCAATTGGACAGACAAAGTTCCGTTACGCATACCCATATAAAAACTATTTTGCGGGTACGGTGGCATATCTAATTAAAAAATCCGCAGCAAGAAATATACTGACTCAAGTACAGTCTCATCACCGACCTTTTTGGTTAGCGGATGATTTTATTTTGTTTGGTACAAATTTTAAGCTAGATAGTGTTGTTGTTCGTCCTTTATTAGCGATAGAGAATCCCATTTTACTGAGTAATTTAGAGGGAGCACGAGGGTCACTATCAAATAATTTGTTAAGCAAATTACTTAAATACCCAGCAAAAAAAGTCTTAGCAATAGTACGTAATTTGAGGCATAAAGTGTAGGAACGTTGTATGTCAGCATTATTTAATTTGTTCTATTTATACGATCCTTGGTTATTCCATGGAGTACGTTTAGCATTCTGTGCAGGAATATTGGCTTGTCTTTGGCTTGTGTATCGGGTATACAAGCAAAAAACTCCACAAGGTGTGATTGTGCCTGTTGATAGTTTACTCGCCATTCTTGCTTTGATTGTATTGAGTGCAGTACCGATTATTGTGAATGGAACCCATGAATTTGGTGTTATGAAAATGTATATCAAAACCCTGATACTTTTTGTGTTTGGGGTAGGGATTTATAATCTGTTTTATCACCATGCCACTGGTAAAGTACAATTTATTCGGGATGTGAAAATGGGGATTATTCTGCAAGCCAGTCTAGGTTTCTTGGCATTAGCAGGATTATCTTTCATGATTGATTTTGCGCTCTCGGTGCACGCAGTGATGCCAAGATTTTATGGTTCAGAACAAGAATACCGTTTATATAACTTTACGTCTTCTGCTTTTTTTCAGCTGAGTGCGTTCTATGTCATGCTGTTACATTTCTTGTTAGCTTACAATGCGAAAACGAACCAAATTGGATCGTTGTTTGTCTTTTTAATCTTGTTTATTGGCTTAATTTCAGGCAGAACCTTTTTCATGTTATCGATCATAAGTGTCGTGCTATATTTCAAATGGCGCTATTTGCCCGTTCTACTTTTATTTATTGCGATTGTCCTATTTTTAGCGATTAATTTTGCTGATCATAAATATGTTGCACATGCATTAGAACCTGTGATCAATTTATTGTCTTATCAAGATATGACAAAGCTTAGTTCATCAAGTGAAAATTTGATCAAAAACCATTTATTTGTGCCAACATTGAAGCAATTTTTGTTGGGAGATGGGTACTACTATACAGCAGAAGGGAAATATTACGGCGCAACCGACTCAGGATTTATCCGCCAAGTGTTGTATGGTGGTTTGGCTTATCTAATTATCTGTTTTTTATTTACTTTTTATTTTGTGAAACGGGTCGCAGATCATTGGTTTAACGGCAGTTGGACCTTCATTTTATCTACGCTTTTTATTTTAAGTGTATTGCATATTAAAGCGGACACGTATGCGTTTCCTGGGATCATGTTAGTATTTCTGATGTTTTTATCGCTATTTGGTACGCAAGGAAAAACATATCAAGTGGTTAACCAGAAGGAGTCGACCTGATGTTAAGTATTATTGTCCCTTCCTATAACCGAAACGCTGAAATTCCAGCGTTATTAGCCAGTTTAAATCAACAAACTACGCATCAATTTGAAGTCATTATTGTTGATGATCATTCAAAAGTGCCAGTACAGGTTGAACAGCCGTATCATTTTGCTTGCCATGTTATCCGTAACGAGCAAAACCTAGGCGCTGCAGAAAGTCGTAATGTGGGTGCCCAACAGGCGAAATATGATTGGTTACTTTTTTTAGATGATGATGATCGTTTTGTGAATGAAAAATGTGCTGTTTTATCGGACGTGATTCAACAGCATCCTCAAGTTAATTTTATTTACCATCCAGCAAAATGTGTCATGGTGAATGAAGGTTTTTCTTATGTGACACACCCTTACCGTGATACTCAGTTATTGACGTTAGAGAATTTATTATTGGCGAATAAAATTGGAGGTATGCCGATGATCGCGGTGAAGAAATCGCTGTTTTTAAAAGTAGGCGGATTATCACGTTATCTTCGCTCATTAGAGGACTATGAATTTCTGTTAAAATTGGTATGTGAGCCTGATTTTTCACCTTTTTATGTAGATCACGCACTGACGATTTGTACTTTTCATACTCAGCGCTCAAGTGTTTCCACAAATACACAACATACAGAGCAAGCGATTCATGAAATTCAAGCACGCTATGTGAAGACGGCTGTTCAAGCACAACATTTTGAGCAAAATGCGTTATATATGCTGGCTTATCCTCACGTAATGAATTTATCTCGTGTTGCGGCAAGGTACTATTTTGCGTTGTTCAAGAAAACATACTATGTTAAGCATCTGATTATTGCGGTGTTAACCTGTATTTCGCCTAAGTTGGTTATCAATATGAAAAGGTTTATGTCATGAAATTTTCTGTTTTAATGTCATTATATATTAAAGAAAATCCACAGTATTTAAGAGAATGCTTGGTCAGTTTATGCGAGCAAACAGTCCCCGCAGATGAAATTGTATTCGTGTTTGATGGTTCAGTGACAGCAGAATTAGAAAAAGTTGTTGATGAATTTTTACCTCAATTACCGATCAAGTTGGTTAAATTACCAAATAATCTTGGTTTAGGTCGAGCACTGAATGAGGGGCTGCTACATTGTTCACATGACTGGGTATGCCGTATGGATACTGATGATATTTGTGTCCCGACTCGCTTTGAACAACAGATGGCTTATATTCAGGCACATCCTGATACGATTATTGTCGGTGGGCAGATCGCTGAGTTTGGGCAAAATATAGATGATATTGTGAGTTATCGGCGCGTTCCTACTACACATGACGAGATCCTTCAGTTTACGCGACAACGTTGTCCTTTTAATCATATGACTGTTGCTTATCAAAAAGCCGCGGTACTCGCATGCGGTGGTTATCAGGATTTACAAGAGGATTATTATTTATGGATCAAGCTTGTTGCAATGGGCAAAAAAGTGGCGAATCTACCAGAGGTATTAGTTTATGCTCGCGTTGGCAATGGAATGGTAGGACGTCGTCGTGGACTGGCTCAAGCAAAAGCTGAATGGCGTTTATTTAAACTGAAATATCAGCTACGTATACAAGGGCTGATCCCTGGTTTATTCACGTTTTTATTACGTGCGTTACCTCGCTTATTACCCACTTCGTTATTGAAAGTGATTTACCAATTTTTGAGAAAGTAGGATAGTGATTGTGTTTGCCAAACAAGTATTAAATGTCAGTGTTGTGTTAGCGAGTCTTTTTTTCGTGGGGTGTGCCCATCAGTCGCATATCAAACCTCTTGATTCTCAGGCTAAGTATGACAAAGCCAGAACCCGAAACAATTTTGATGATTATGTGAATTTTTTAAAAGGCAAAGCATTAGGCGAGGGAATCGCAGAAACAACACTCTATCAGCATAATGATATTCGTTATGTCGATAAAGCCATTGATTTGGATCGTCAGCAAGCGGGGCGAGCTAAAAAAAACACATCACATCAGCCTATCTATTCAAATCCCAATGGCACGACAAATTATTTGAACCGTGTTTTGACGCCTCGTAAAGTCACAGTGGCGGAAAATCATTATCGTGACAAGCATGCTCAAATCGAAAAAGCAAGTCAACGTTTTGGGGTACAAAAAGAGTATTTGATGTCTTTATGGGGGATGGAAAGCAGTTTTGGTTATTATCAAGGAAATTATGATGTTCTTTCTGTGTTAGCAACATTGGCCTTTGAAGGTCGTCGCGAACCGTTATTTAGTCAGGAATTCATTGCTGCTATGAAAATGTTAGAGCGTAAAGATATCTCTCGTCAGAAAATGCTTGGTTCATGGGCAGGGGCAATGGGACAAACCCAATTTATGCCAAGTTCTTATTTGCGTTATGCTGCCGATGGTAATCAAGATGGTGAAAAAGATATTTGGAAAAACCATGATGACGTTTTTGCTTCTATTGCCAGTTATTTAAGCACAGTAGGCTGGGACAAAACATTGCCTTGGGGGATCGAAGTTTATTTAACTCAACCGTTATCGCTAGAATTATCTGGGATTGAAAAAAATAAAAAACGTACATTGCAAGCTTGGCAAAATTTAGGCGTGATGTTGAAGTCTCATTCGCCGCAAAACCAAGAAAAATTGACCGCACTTTCAACGACAGATTTATGGCTTGTGAGACCCGATCGAGAAGTGGGGCGTGCGTTCCTTGTTTCGAATAATTATCGTACATTATTGAATTGGAATCGTTCAAATTATTTTGCTGTCAGTATTGGTATGTTCGCGGATCGCATTAAACAACAAGTCGGTTTGTAAATTTATGTTGACACGACGGTGTAGTGCCTCATTTTCATGCTTAGACCGATACCTGTGTTTACAGGGGTATCGGTTTTTCTAATTATCGAGCAAAACGATTACGTTGCAGCTATATCTGGGTTTTATGCACTATTTTTTACTTAAAATCGATGCATCCAATACGTTCTTCTGATAGAATCCTCTGGAAAAACGCCTCTCTTTTTTCTTTATCTGTTTTTCATCATCTCTTATTTTATACTAACCTAGGAAACATAATGGAAAATCAATCTTTTCTACATCGTTTTTTTAAATTATCAGAAAAAAAGACGACACCTAAAACAGAAATTATTGCAGGAATTACCACATTTTTTACGATGGTATATATCGTATTTGTTAACCCGTCGATTTTGGGTGACGCAGGCATGGATAAACAAGTGGTCTTCGTTACGACTTGCCTCATTGCAGGATTGGGCACAATGGCAATGGGATTATTTAGTAATTTACCTATTGCCCTTGCACCTGCGATGGGATTGAATGCGTTTTTTGCTTATGTGGTCGTCAGTAAATTAGGCTATTCATGGCAAATTGGAATGGGAACGATCTTTTGGGGCTCAATCGGGTTACTGATTTTAACCATTTTCCAAATTCGTTATTGGTTAATGGCCTCCATTCCACTAGGCTTGCGTGTTGGTATTGGAGCAGGGATTGGATTGTTTATCGCCTTAATTGGTTTCAAAAATATGGGGGTAGTGGTAGCGAATCCAGCAACGTTAGTGGCCTTAGGTGAATTACATGATCCTAAAGTTTTACTGGGGATTTTAGGTTTCTTCATTATCGTGGTATTAGCTGCACGCAATATTTATTCTGGTGTTTTAATCTCGATTGCGGTTGTGACGGGATTCGCATTTTTGGTGGATCCTAATGTCGCGTTCCATGGTGTGATTTCAATGCCGCCTAGTTTAACTTCTGTCGTAGGACAGGTAGATATTCCAGGAGCATTAGATACTGCTTTATTGGGTATTATTTTTTCGTTCTTATTAGTCAATTTATTTGATTCTTCTGGTACGCTACTTGGGGTGACTGACAAAGCAGGGATCAGTGATGAGAAGGGACGTTTTCCGAAAATGAAACAAGCACTGTATGTTGATAGTGTAAGTGCGGTGGCGGGTTCCTATATGGGAACGTCAGCAATCAGTACGTATATCGAAAGTGGTGCGGGGGTATCTGTAGGGGGACGTACAGGCTTAACTGCCGTGACTGTTGGTATACTATTTTTATTAACAATTTTCTTTTCGCCTTTAGCGAGCGTTGTGCCTGCTTATGCCACGGCGGGAGCTTTGGTCTATGTGGGAATCTTGATGGCATCAAGCTTAATTCGAGTAAAATGGGAAGATTTAACAGAAGCGACTCCCGCGTTTATTACAGCAGCCATGATGCCATTCACTTATTCGATTACGGAAGGCATTGCCTTCGGTTTTATAAGTTATTGTATTATGAAAACCTGTACTGGTCGTGTGCGTGAAATCAATGCACCAGTGTGGGTCGTTTCATTCTTATTTATCGCAAAATTTGTATGGGTAGGTTAGTATGCAAAAAATTTTATTTATCATTCATGCCGCACCTTATGGCAATGAAAGCTTTTTTAGTGCGTTGCGTTTAGCGTTGCAATTACAAGATCAATATCAACATAATGTGAAGTTAACGCTGTTTTTGATGTCAGATGCAGTGACTGGTGGATTAGCGAAGCAAAAACCAAGTGAAGGTTATCACTTGCAACAAGTGCTCGAAATTCTGACGGCGCGCGGTGCTGAAATTAAATTGTGTAAGACTTGTGCACAGGCGCGTGGGATCATTGATTTACCACTGGCAGAAGGGGTTGAGATTGGTACGCTGTATGAATTGGCGGATTGGACGGTCGAAGCTGATAAAGTATTAAACTTTTAACATAAAAAGTGCGGTAAAATAGACCGCACTTTTTTGTAGGTATGATAATCACAGAGAAAAATAAGATGATGGATACACCCGTTCTTCTCAATCCTATTACAACACCATTAAATAAAATTTGCCTTATTGAAGCCTCCGCAGGTACTGGGAAAACCTATACTATTGGTTCGCTTTATTTGCGTTTATTACTTCAAGCAGGTTCGTCGTGTTTTTCTCGACCTTTAAGTGTTGAAGAAATTTTAGTGGTGACTTTTACTGACGCGGCAACAGAAGAATTGAAAGGCCGTATTCGGGAACGTATTCATCAAGCCAAACAAGCGTTTATTGCCTATAAAACGGAAGGTATAACGGCATTACAGGAAGATCATTTTTTACTTGAATTATGCCGCACAATTCAAGATATTGATGTTGCTATACAGCGTTTAAATCAAGCAGAACAAACCATGGACCTTGCTGCCATTTATACGATTCATGGTTTTTGTCGTCGTATGCTAATGCAGTATGCATTTAATTCTGGGATTCATTTCAATTTAGTGCTAGTTAAAGATGAACAGGCATTATTGGAACGTTTTATACGCGAGTTTTGGCGTGAACATTTTTATTCACAACCTTTTGATATTGCTAACTATCTTCATCATACACTAGGCTCGCCTGATGCAGTATTTAAAAAATTAAAAAGTCATATTTCTCATCAACTTGAAGCGAACATGACCCAGAATAGATGGCTTCATGTACCATTACAAACTTTTCTAATGGAACAAATTGCTCCTCAACAACAGGCTATTCAGACATTAAAACAGGAATGGTTACAACATGAAGCCGAGTTGAAACACCTCGTATTCAATGAGTTAGAGAAAACGTATCAAAAAGGTGAAGCAAAAGCATTAAAACGTACCACTTTCAAAAAAAATCTTGTTCCAAATTGGTTTGAAAAGATTCATCTTTGGGCGAGTTCTACGGTGATGACATCTCTCCCTGACACATTGATAAAATATTTTAGCCAACAGGCGTTGAATAAATATGCAGATGAAGGGGGCATACCTCTTTCTCACCCCGTGTTTAAACGTGTAGATAACGTGATTGAGAGCACTCGTGAGCAAACACAGAATGAAAAAATCCTGTTGTACCATTATTTACGGGGTGTACAGCAGAAATTAATCGAATATAAGCAGCATCATGTTGAAAAGAATTTTGATGATTTGCTGCGACTATTAAAGCAAGCGCTTTATACAGAACAAGGTGAGGAATTAGCGCAATTTATCCGCTTACAATATCCTTTTGCAATGATTGATGAGTTTCAAGACACAGATGCACAACAATATCAAATTTTCTCAAAAATTTATATTCATCCTACGCCTCTTGAAAGCGGATTTATTATGATCGGGGATCCTAAACAAGCGATTTATAAATTTCGTGGTGCGGATATTTTTACATACTTTAAGGCGGCTGAGCAGGCAAATGCGCGTTTCACACTAGGAACCAACTGGCGTTCTGAGCAGCATTTAGTCAAGGTGGTCAATGGCTTGTTTGATTTTTCTGATAACTTGCCTTTTTTATATCAGCAGATTCAATTTCAACCTGTGACAGCTCGCCCCGATCAAGCAAAATTTGTTTTAAATCATCAAACTGAACCCGCTTTACGCTGTTATGTGGGGGATCTCGGCGTATCGAATAAAGAATTGAGCGGCGTACAAAAACAAAAATTAGCCGAGGTTTGTGCGATTTCTATTCAAAACTGGTTGCAAAGTGCGGTTGAAAATCAGGCTATTTTTCATGGTGTAAAGGATACGTTTCCTTTGGCGGCTGAGCGCATTGCGGTGTTAGTTCGTAATGGCTGGGAAGCAGACTTAGTGAGCCAAGCATTACAAAAGTTAGGCATCGCTTCTGTCTATTTATCCGATCGTAGTAATGTATTCGATTGTGTCGAAGCGAAAGAACTCGCTTTAATTTTAACCGCTTGTCTAAATCCATTTAGTGAACGCCATATTTTAAATGCGATTGCTACACGAATTTTTTCATTGACTACACGTGAAATTAGTGAGATCAAACAAGATGAACAACGTTGGACCAATATTGTTGAACGTTTTGTTTATTATCAGCGTATTTGGCAGTGGCAAGGTATTTTGGCGATGCTACATTGCCTATATTTAGAAGAAAAAATTACAGAAAAATTACTCGGTACAACAGGTGGTGAGCGTAAAACCACAGATTTGTTGCACCTTGCTGAATTATTACAAGAAGCCAGTCGCTTAAATGATAGTCCTGCGAGTTTATTACGTTGGTTTGAAAAACAAATACAAGGTGAAGATCGCCAAGAGGGGCAACAGATTCGCTTAGAAAGCGAACGTCAATTAGTCAAAATTGTGACGATACACAAGTCCAAAGGGTTGGAATATGATCTAGTTTGGCTTCCTTTTATTGCCAATACGCTGAAAGAAGACAAATGTATCATTCAAACCTATTATGATGAGACACAACAACGAGTACTATGGGACCTCGATGCTCAACATGATGATGAAATACAACGGGAACAACGCGCGGAAGACATGCGTTTGTTTTATGTTGCATTAACTCGAGCAAAATATCAGGTTGTGATGGCATTGCCAGAGACCTTTTTGACGGAGTGGAGCGCATTACAATACGTGTTAACACAAGGCAGAATGGATAACTCGGATGTGCGGTCTGTTTTAGCCGACTTTCAGCAACGCATGGCTGCACAGCAAGTTGAGGTTGCCATTGACAATTTTGAGCAGTTACAACCGACTACATTACGGCTTCCCTCTGATTCTATTAATTTAGCTTGTGCAGAGTTTACAGGTAAAATTGAGCAAAATTGGCAAGTTACCAGTTTTAGTGCAATCACAGCATTGCATGAACGAGCTAAACAATTCAAAGTGTATGAACAAGCAGAAAAGGACGAGGCGTTAACGGCTGTTTTAGGATTAAGAGATGACGAACTAGAATACGCGGATGAACAGGACGGGGACGAGCCTGTACAGCTTATTGAAGGCTATGAGAAAGGTTATAGTCCATTCGACTTTCCAGCAGGTGCTAAAATTGGGCGAGTGTTGCATCGTTATTTTGAATTACATGATTTTAATCAGCCAGTATCTCGTGAAGCACTGATACAATTATGCCAGCAATTACAGCTTGAACCTGCATGGGTTGATACGTTGCAGACATGGTTCACGAATATTTTAAATACGCCTTTATGCCCACATAGCCCCCTTAAGTTATCAGACTTGAGCACATCAAACTGTTTAAAAGAACTGGCTTTTTATTTGAGATTAGATAACGCATTAAGTGCTCAAAAATTTAATCAGCTTTTACAACAGCATGATTTTCTTTCCGAACCATTGCAGTTTCCCAGCATCAAACACGACATCACTGGCATGATGCGTGGTTTTATTGATCTCGTTTTTCGTCATCAAGGATACTATTATTTATTGGATTATAAATCCAATAAATTAGGGGGGAGTTTTAGTGATTATACCCCAGCCAAACTAGACATTGCGATGCGTGAACAGCATTATGATTGGCAGTATTTATTTTACACCGTGGCATTACATCGTTATTTAAAACAACGTGATCCAGCGTATGATTACCAAACTCATTTTGGTGGAGTCATTTATACTTTTTTACGTGGCATGAATGGGCATGGGGAGTACGGCGTTTATTTTAATAAGCCCGATTTTCAGCTTATTGAAGCATTAGAGGAGTTATTGTAATGCTGACGATCTTAAAGGAATTACAGCAACAACGAGTTATTAGTGCGGGTGATTATTATTTTGCTAAACTCATTGCAGATAAACAACCCGTCACGATTCCCCTTGAAGTACAGAATCTGGCGATTTTATTGGCGGCATTATGTCGCTACAATGATCAACAAGGTCATACGTGTTTATTGCTAGAACCAGGTGTGGAACAGCATTTTTTTAATTTAGCATACCGTACGACTGAGCGTCATTATTTAGAGAAAATTCAAGCAAAAATCGGTGCTTTATCTCCAGAAAAATGGCAGACCGCTTTAGCCGAACATCATGCCTTTACCACACGTCCTTTCGAAAAAGTGGCGCCTTTTGTTTTTCAATTTAAGGCACTTTATTTTTATCGTATTTGGCAAGATGAATACCGTGTTGCTGAATACTTAAAAGATCAGGTCCAATTGTCTCAAACGGCTAACTTTTCCACGCCATTCGCATCGATTCAAACAGTATTAGCAAAATATTTTCCTTTATTGCAGCAAAACGACGTGAACTGGCAAAAAGTAGCAGTCGCCACTGCATTACGTCAGCATTTTTGTCTGATTACAGGTGGTCCTGGAACAGGGAAAACTACCACTGTGGCACGTTTATTGTTAGCTTTACAAGAATTACACCAACGTCAATTGCGGATTAAATTAGTTGCACCGACAGGAAAAGCCGCTGCTCGCTTAACCGAATCTATTCATAGTGCGTTAAAAAATTTACAAGAAAGAGAAAATATTCAGATTGATGATGAATTGAGACAGACAATCCCTATGGTCGCGCAAACATTACATCGCTTATTGGGGATACGTTTATTTGAAGATAGCACGCTTTTTAATTCAAATAATCGGTTACCCATAGATGTGTTGGTGGTGGATGAAGCATCCATGATCGATTTACCCTTGATGGCGAAATTGTTACAAGCATTAAAACCACAAACAAAATTAATTTTACTGGGCGATGAAAATCAGCTTTCGCCTGTTGAGGCGGGAGAAACATTAGGTGAAATTGGGCAATTTGCGCAAGGACATTATAGTGTGGCATTGACACAGTATTTGCAAACGGTTGCGGGTATTTCATTACCAGCAGCAGAGCGAGTTCATCCCCTTCGAGATCATCTATGCCGCTTGTATCACAGTCATCGTTTTTCTAGTCATTCTGGGATTGGTCAACTTGCACGTGCGATTAATCAGGGCGAATATGCGGCAAGTTGGCAATGTTTTAGTCAGTATCCTGATCTTACATTAATCGATTTTTCAACGTTAGCATCACTAAGAACGGGGAACCCTGAAACTTATGTTCAAGCTTGTGTTGCATTAGTTGTAAAAAGTGCGGTTGAAAAATATGCAGATTATTTATTGGCTATCAAGCAGGTGCAACAAGTTGGGCAACCGTTGACAGAACAACAAGTCAGTACGATTTTTACCTTATTTAATTCAGTGCGTTTTTTGACGGCTCTGCGTGTCGGAGAATTAGGCGTCGAGCAGTTAAATCACAAAATCGCACAACGGCTACAACAAAAAGGTTTAGTACAGTTTAAACATGAACGCGATTGGTATTTAGGTAAGCCAGTGATGATTACCCAAAATGACAGTCATGTTGGATTGTACAATGGTGATATCGGTTTATTTTTAGGTGATGGGAAAGTGTGGTTCGAACAAGGTCAGCAACACTATAAAACCGTCCTTGCTAGCCGTGTCCCAAGCTATGAACCTGCATTTGTGATGACAGTACATAAATCACAAGGATCAGAATTTGCACATACCTGTTTAGTGTTGCCTATTGAGCCTAATCCTATCTTATCGCGAGAATTAATTTATACGGGCATAACTCGTGCCAAAGCAAAATTAACGTTGTTTACGACACCAGAAAGTTGGAAAACTGCGGTGAAACATCCCGTGAAGCGACAAAGTGGATTAGCAAAATGGTTAATTGCGTTGTTTAATACATCGGATTAGATTATTGAGTCGAAGATAGAAAAGGAGAAAACTATGCAACTTTATGTTTATGATCACTGTCCGTATTGTGTACGAGCGATGATGATGGTGGGATTAAAGGATCTGGAGGTGAAAATACAGGTTTTATTAAACGATGATGAGGACACTCCCACCAAGCTCGTGGGCAAAAAAGTCGTGCCAATTTTAATTAAAAGTGATGGGAGCGCCATGCCTGAGAGCCTTGATATTGTGAAATATCTCGATACTCATTATGGTACGCCAATGATTCAGGAAACCGTGCGTCCTGAGGTCGAGACAATATTAAAAGAGATAACAAGCTATTCAAATTATTTGTTAATGCCTCGTTTCATACAATTAGATGTAGCAGAATTCGCCACCCAAAGTGCGATTGATTATTTCACTAAAAAGAAAACAGACTATGTGGGGGATTTTGATGAACATTTTCGTAACACACCAACATATTTAGCTCGTTTAGCGCAAGATCTTGAAACATTGGAAACTTATGTAGTAGGGCAGAACTCGTTAAATCATACGTTGTCACTTGAAGATATTTTAGTCTTTCCCGTATTACGTAATTTAACCTGTGTAAAAGGCGTGAAATATCCTGAAAAATTAGCAAATTATGTAAAGCAAATGTCGAGCTTAAGTAAAGTTAATCTTTACACGAAACAAGCGGTTTAATTGGTTAAAATAGTTGCAATTTTTTGTAAACGACTTATTCTTGTGAATGAGAATTTCATCTCAACAGCACATTCATCTAAGGAGAACATTATGGCATTAGGTTGGTATGAACTTAAATTGGCAAAAGACGGTCAATTCATGTTTAATTTAAAAGCAGCAAATAGCCAAGTGATTTTAACCAGTGAGCTTTATCGTTCACGTTCAGCCGCTGAAAATGGGATTGCGTCAGTACAAAAAAATGGAGTAGACGAGAGTAATTTCGAGGTTCGTGTTGCGAAAAATGATAAGCCATATTTTGTCTTGAAAGCAAAAAATCATCAAGAAATTGGTCGCAGCCAATACTATGCGTCTCGTGTATCCACGAAAAAAGGAATTGGTTCCGTGATGAAAAATGCAGTCAGCACGGTAATTAAAGACCTCACTTCACAAGCATAAGAATCATAATAAGAATTTGCGGGTAGTAGACTACTCGCAAATTTTTTATCCATCCTATTTTTCATTTTTCTTTAAGTTTTCTTTATAAAAAGTAGTCGCTTTTTATTTCTTTCTCTTGTATAATCTCGCGACCCTGTGAATGTGTTGGATTTCCCACCACACATTATTTTATCGAGATCACACTCGAAGGGGTGCTTGATTAAGATTCATGGTTGTGTTTATGAGTGAATAAACAAAGTAAACACTGGGTATTAATAAATATTATTTGGTAATTAATTAATGAAAACTTTTGTAGCAAAGCCAGAAACGGTTAAACGCGACTGGTATGTAGTTGATGCGACAGGTAAAACTTTAGGTCGTTTAGCGACTGAATTAGCACGTCGCCTTCGTGGTAAACATAAAGCTGAGTATACTCCACACGTTGATACAGGTGATTACATCATCGTTATCAATGCGGACAAAGTTGCTGTAACGGGTAACAAAGCAGACGATAAACTTTACTACTGGCACACTGGCTATGTAGGTGGCATCAAACAAGCGACTTTCAAAGAAATGATCGCACGCCGTCCTGAAGCAGTGATTGAAATTGCGGTTAAAGGTATGTTGCCAAAAGGCCCATTAGGTCGCGCAATGTATCGTAAATTAAAAGTGTATGCAGGTTCAGAACATAACCACGCTGCACAACAACCACAAGTTTTAGACATTTAATCACGAGGTTTAGGATATGGCAGAGAATCAAAACTACGGCACAGGTCGCCGCAAAAGCTCTTCAGCTCGTGTATTTATCAAACCGGGCAGTGGTAAAATCACTATCAACCAACGTGAGTTAGACGTTTATTTCGGTCGCGAAACCGCTCGCATGATCGTTCGTCAACCTTTAGAGTTAGTTGAAATGACTGAGAAATTAGACCTATACATCACTGTTAAAGGTGGCGGTATTTCAGGTCAAGCGGGTGCAATCCGTCACGGTATCACTCGTGCATTAATCGAATATGATGAGAGCTTACGTTCTGTATTACGTGCAGCTGGTTTCGTTACCCGCGATGCGCGTCAAGTTGAACGTAAAAAAGTGGGTTTACGCAAAGCACGTCGTCGTCCACAATTCTCAAAACGTTAATTTTTTATTTTACGTTTTATATTCAAATTGCAAGTCCTTGGGGCTTGCAATTTTTTTATCTAAAGAAAATTTATCTTTGGAAATCAGCATGTGATTTATGGTAAAATAAATGCCCATTTTTTATATCATATTATGCCGCATATTCGGCACAGTTTAATCGATTATAATTCATTTAGAGCTGTCGGAGGAATAGATGACAAGCGCTGCAAATAAACGTTCAATAATGACACTTTTTTCAGATAAAACCGATATTTATTGCCATCAAGTGCGCATTGTATTAGCGGAAAAAGGTGTTGCTTATGAGACGGAAGTTGTAGACCCTCAAGTTGTATCAGAAGATTTAATGGAATTAAACCCATATGGCACACTGCCGACTTTAGTGGATCGTGATTTAGTATTATTTAATTCTCGCATTATTATGGAATACCTTGATGAGCGTTTTCCACATCCCCCTCTAATGCCAGTTTATCCTGTTGCACGTGGCAAAAGTCGTTTATTAATGTTGCGTATCGAACAAGATTGGTACCCAACTTTAGCCAAAGCAGAGGCTGGTACAGAAGCAGAACGTGCAACCGCATTAAAACAATTAAAAGAAGAGATTTTAGCGATTGCCCCGATTTTTACACAAATGCCTTATTTTATGAGTGAAGAGTTTAGCTTAGTCGATTGTTATATCGCACCATTACTCTGGCGTATGCAAGAGCTCGGTGTAGAGTTTACAGGCGCAGGGAGTAAAGCGGTGAAAGCTTATATGTCACGTGTTTTCGAGCGTGATTCTTTTATGCAGTCTTTAGGCATTTCAGCACCTAAAAATTTAATGGATGAGAAGTAATTTATAATGCAATATCGTTCTTCACCAAAGCGCCCTTATTTATTACGCGCATATTATGATTGGCTTGTGGATAATGATTTTACACCTTACTTAGTTGTTGACGCGACTTACCAAGGCGTTAAAGTGCCAATGGAATACGTGAAAGACGGTCAAATTGTGTTAAATTTATCGGCTAATGCAACAGGTAATTTACAATTAGCGAATGATGTTATCCAGTTTAATGCACGTTTTCGTGGGATCCCACAGGATATTTATATTCCAATGGGAGCAGCATTAGCAATTTATGCACGTGAGAACGGTGATGGCGTGATGTTTGAGCATGAAGCCGCATATGCGGTGTTTGACGATTCAGTCGTTGAGCAACCGTTAAGTTTTGTCGACGCTGTTGATAAACAACCAGAAGATACATTGAAACCAAAAGCGCAAAAGAGAGAACAAACCACTGAGAAAAAATCGGCTTCTCACTTGCGGATCATTAAATAATCAAATTACTCATTGTTTCAATGAAAAAAGCACGATTTATGAATATGAGTCGTGCTTTTTTATGTTTATGTGCTGTTATTGCCCCATTTTTGCCACGTTTTTTAAAAATCCTTTTGCACTGGTATAAATATCACTTTTATCTTGAGCGGCCAAAAGCATATCCGCCATTTCACGAAATGCGCCTTTTCCACCTGACAAATGTAAGACATGATCTGCCTGTTGACGTACGTAAATTGGAGCATCATTGACAGCAAAGGATAAGCCACATACCGCAAATGCAGGTAGATCAACACTGTCATCACCAATATAAGCGGTTTCATCAGGTGTTACTTGTGCTTGTTGCATCAGTTCAAAGCAGGCACTTTCTTTTTCTAGCTTACCTAAGAAAAACAATGAAATACCTAAATCTGCAATACGTTTGCGTAAAATAGGCGAGTCTCGACCAGATAATACCGCCACTTGAATACCTGATTCCATGAGCATTTTTATACCTAATCCATCACGAACATGAAAGGTTTTGATTGCTTCACCATGAGCATCATAGTGTAGTGCACCATCCGTTAATACCCCGTCAATGTCAGTGATAACAAATTTAATTTTTTTTAATTTTTCAGTTAACATCAGCTTGAAAACTCCACTAAACCGACAACTTTATTTTCATCATCAACAACGACAAGTGAATGAATTTTATGAGCTTTCATAAAGGACTCCGCTTCAGATAAATAGGCGTTTTTATGAATCGTTTTAGGGTTAGATGTCATCAAATCTTGTGCACATTTGTTCAATGTTTCTGCACCATTAGCACTTAAAGCACGACGAATGTCACCGTCTGTGATAATGCCTTTTAGTTGATCTTGTGCCATGACGAGTGCAACGCCCATTCTGCCTTCATTCATAATGGTTAAACAATCAGTAAATGAGGTACCAAGAGCGGTCACTGGTAAACGTGTTTGCATTTGATCTTTCACGCGGCACAGTAAGCGGCGACCAAGACTTCCACCAGGGTGAAATTTTGCAAAATCAGCAGGTTGGAAATTACGAGCTTTAATCAGTGAAACTGCAAGCGCATCACCTAATGCCATAGTGACCAGCACGGATGTTGTTGGGGCGAGATTATTTGGGCAAACTTCACGCTCAACACTAATATCAAGTACATAATCTGCGTGTTTTGCGAGAGTAGAGTGAGGATTGCCTGTTAATGCAATGATAGTATTACCAAAGTTTTTGAGACTTGGGATCAACTTGTTGACATCATCTGTTTCACCACTGTAGGAAATTAACATCACGATATCAATCGGTTTAAGCATGCCTAAATCACCATGAAAGGCTTCCGTCGGGTGTAAAAAGAAACTCGGCGTTCCCGTTGAAGCAAAGGTTGCAACCATTTTTTTTCCAACAAGTCCCGACTTACCAATCCCCCCTATGACTAAGCGCCCTTCGCAATGTAGGAGTAAATTGACAACATCTGCGAATTGGTGATCAAGATTTTGGCTTAAGCGAGCAAGCGCTTGTTCTTCTACTTTAAGCGTTTCTTGAGCAATTTTGAGATAATCCATTTCGATTCCTTTAATCAGACAAACAGCAGACGAATTATAACACAAAAGCACTTGTCATCATGTGGTAAAATTGTGCGAAGAGCGGAGGGAAACTATTGAATAGGGTGGAATAGTACTGTATTTCTTGGTGAAATTCCGTTATACTTCGCCACTTGAGTTGGTCAGGCAATCGCTGGTTTATTGAAGCCCTTAACCGCCTTATGGCGACCTAGTGGGACAAGTAAACGAGAGGAAAGTCCGAGCTACACAGGGCAGAGTGCCAGGTAACGCCTGGGGGGCGTGAGCCCACGACAAGTGCAACAGAGAGCAGACCGCCAGTTTCGGCTGGTAAGGGTGAAAGGGTGCGGTAAGAGCGCACCGCGTGGCTGGCAACAGTTCACGGCAGGGTAAACTCCACTCGTAGCAAGACCAAATAGGAATCCAATGGGTGGCCCGCTCAGGATTCGGGTAGGTTGCTTGAGCGTATGTGCGAATGTACGCCTAGAGGAATGATTGTCCACGACAGAACTCGGCTTATCGACCAACTCAACTTTTCTTATTTTCTTCTTGTATCAAGTTGTTTTCGTACTGCTTGGATCTTATCAAAATCCGTTACCCAAATTTTTTGATCATCTTCGATATTATTTCCCATTACAGCATCAGACTGCAATTTCATCGCACTTAAGCGATAACTTTTGCCGGATAAATGCAGCTCTTGCACATTTGTTTCGGAAATGAGCTCTAAAGCATTTTCTGCGCTCACTCCAGCGCCCGCCATAATTTGAATTCGCTGATTTGCCTGTTCCACTAATTGTTTGAGCAAGGTTTTGCCTTGAAGCGCGGTTGTTTTTTGCCCAGAAGTTAAAATACGTTCGCAACCGAATGAAATGATTTGCTCAAGGCTTTCAAATGGATCTTGGCATAAATCAAAAGCACGGTGAAATGTTACGCCTAATCCATTTGCGGCAGACACTAATTTTTCACAGTTCTTTAGATCAATTTGGGCATTTTCAGTTAATGCTCCGATTACAATGCCTTTTGCACCGAGATCTTTTGCAATCTGAATATCATCTAACATCATTTGCACTTCATTTGAGCTAAACAGAAAATCGCCAGCTCGCGGGCGAATCATTACATAGCAAGGAATTTTAACTAAATTGACCGCACTTTTGATCAGTGAATATGGGGGCGTTACACCGCCCACAGATAAGCAGCCGCAAAGCTCTAAACGATCTGCACCAGCTTGTTCTGCAGTCAGTGCAGATTCAATATTGTCGATACATACTTCAAGTTTCATTGTATTTTTAACCTAAGAAAAAAGAGGCATATTGCCCCTTTTTGATTTGTTATTTCGCGGAGTAATAACCCGCCATTGCACTGTAAATCGCATTCTCTTGCTGAATGAGCTGGTATTTCGCATTCAAAATTGCCAGTTGTGAGTCGTTTTCAGTATTCGCAGCCATTAACCAGTCACGTAATTGCGATACACCTGCATCATAACGCGTTTTGTAATATTGCGTAATGCGTTTGTTATAAGCATAGGCTTTTTGTAAGTTGCTAAAACTTGCTTGTGATTGCTGGTAAGCGAAGTAGTTAGTATCAATTTCGTTAAGTGCTTTTGTGATACTTTGTTCGTAGTTTAAGCGTGCTATTTCATAATTCGCTTCAGAAATTTTGACATTCCATCTCACCACATTCCAGTTTAAGAATGGCAGATTAATGCTGACTAAACCCGCTGCGATCGGCGTATGCAATGCGTTATCTACTTTGGTACCTGCAGAGGATAAACTTGCGCCTAATGTCACCGTTGGGAACCAACTTTTTTGCATTGCTTTCGTATCTTTAAATGCACCATTCAAACGATATTGCGCGCTTTTAATATCTGGACGGTTTGCAATGGTCGAAACTGGCACATTTGTGTTAATGCCTACGTTTTTCACATTCAAGATTTTGGGCAAGTTAAGATTTAACACATCATTTGGCTTTAAATTCAGTAAATTGCGCAATGTTTGTTCCGCAAGTTTACGCTGTGTTTGATAGGTTAACAGCTGATTGCTTGCACGTAATACAGATTGCTGTGCTTGAACGGTGCTTGCACTATCCGCCACACCCAACTTAAAGCGGTTTTGCATAATTTGGCTAATTTGATTGTAGTATTTGATACTGCCTTCAGTCGCGTGGATTGCATCATTCAAGAATGAAAGTTGATAGTAAGTCGCAATCACGGAGTTAATTAACGCTAAACGAGCAGCGGCTAAATCTTGTGCGGAGGCGTTATATGTCCATTCTGCTGCTGAGGCTGAATCGGCTAAACGTTGCCAAAGATCTACGGTGTAGCCTACATTGAGGATACCGCTATGGCTGATTTTAGAAGGTTGGCTATGTTCAATATTACGTGCTGCTGTTGATTCTAATTTTCCGTTAAACGCTGGCACTAAATTGGCGCCGACTAAATTGGCGGCGTAAAGTGCTTTGTTGACATTAATCGCAGCTTTCGCAAGGTTTTTATTATTTTCTAAAGCTTGCGCAATGAGATTATTTAGTTGTGGATCTTGATATAACGTCCACCAATCTTCTTTTACACTATATTGTTGGGTAAGCTCTTGATATTGTTGAAAATCCTGTTTTGCTTCGTTAAAAGACGTGTCAATGTTGGCGCAACCGACTAATGCAGTTGAGAGAATAATCAAAGTAAGTTGATTGAGTTTTAACATGTTGTTTTGTTCCTTAATGACAAGTGCGGTCTATCTTGACACACTTTTCTGAGTAAATTATAGCAACTTTCTATTCGCTTACTAAAGCGTTAATGTCGTTTAAATTTTCTACATTCTGAGCGACGTATAACCATATTATTTGCTCATGTTCTTAAAATGAGTGAATTATGTACTGAATGAACGTTCGTTCATTTTATCATTAAAACAAAAAATAGGAAGAGTAAAACCACAAGAAAATTGCCCGCACTTTTGTATTCTGCAGGTAAACCATGTAAAATAGATAACATTTTTTATAGCAAAATATTTATTGTAATTTGAGGTCAGAATGAATAACCCAATTGAACGAGAAGAAACTGTTGAAAGTGCGGATAAACGTCCTACCAATTTTATTCGTCAAATCATTGATGAAGATTTAGCATCGGGTAAACATCAAGCTGTCCAGACCCGTTTCCCACCTGAGCCAAACGGTTATTTACATATCGGTCACGCCAAATCAATTTGCTTAAACTTTGGTATCGCAGAAGATTACCACGGGTTATGCAACTTGCGTTTTGATGACACAAACCCAGTGAAAGAAGACGTAGAATATGTGGATTCAATTAAGCAAGACGTAGAGTGGTTAGGCTTTAAATGGGAGGGTCAACCTCGTTATGCTTCAGATTATTTTGACCAATTATATGGCTATGCGATTGAGTTAATTCAAAAAGGCTTAGCTTATGTGTGTGAGCTTTCACCAGAAGAAATGCGTGAATATCGTGGTACTTTAACAGAACCAGGTAAAAACAGCCCATATCGTGATCGTTCAGTTGAGGAAAACCTCGCATTATTTGAAAAAATGAAAAAGGGTGAAATTGCAGAAGGTAAAGCCAGTTTACGTGCGAAAATTGATATGGCATCACCATTTATGGTAATGCGTGATCCTGTAATCTACCGTATCAAGTTTGCGACTCACCACCAAACAGGTGATAAATGGTGCATTTACCCAATGTACGATTTCACCCACTGTATTTCTGATGCGATCGAGCGTATTACACATTCACTTTGTACATTAGAATTCCAAGATAACCGTCGTTTATATGATTGGGTATTGGAAAATATTTCTATTGAGCGTCCATTACCGCATCAATATGAATTTTCTCGCTTAAATTTAGAAGCGACACTCACTTCTAAACGTAAACTTTTACAATTAGTAAACGAAGGCATTGTGGATGGTTGGAATGACCCACGTATGCCAACCATTTCAGGTTTACGTCGTCGTGGTTATACGCCTGCATCGTTACGTGAGTTTTGTCGTCGTATCGGTGTCACAAAACAAGATAACGTGGTTGAGTTTAGCGCATTAGAAGCGTGTATTCGTGAAGACTTGAATGAAAATGCACCACGTGCAATGGCTGTTATCGATCCACTTAAAATTGTGATTGAAAACTTTGGTGAAAAAGAAATTTTAACCGCGCCAAATCACCCAAATCGTGAAGAATTAGGTCACCGAGAATTACCATTTACACGCGAAATTTATATTGATAAAGCAGACTTCCGCGAAGAAGCGAATAAACAATATAAACGTCTGGTGTTAGGTAAAGAAGTGCGTTTACGTAATGCGTATGTGATTAAAGCAGAGCGTGTTGAAAAAGATGCGGATGGCAATATCACCACTGTCTATTGTACTTACGATCCAGAAACATTAGGTAAAAACCCTGCAGACGGTCGTAAAGTAAAAGGCGTAATTCAATGGGTATCTGCAGAAGAGTATTTACCAGCAGAATTCCGTCAATATGGTCGTTTATTCACTGTACCAAATCCAGGCGCAGCAGAGGATATCCACGAAGTGCTAAACCCAGAATCGCTGGTAGTTAAACAAGGTGTCGTTGAGAAAAGTTTAGCCAATGCACAACCAGAAAAAGCGTATCAATTCGAGCGTGAAGGTTATTACTGTGCAGATAGTAAAGACAGTTCTCCAGAACATTTGGTGTTTAATCTAACCGTCAGTTTAAAAGAAAGTTTTTAAACTGGACTCTGTTACGAAAAGAGCGCTTAAGTGCGCTCTTTTTCGTTGCAAAATACGTGCGAATAGTGATTTAAAAATGAAAAATATTTGATTATTTTCTTGATTTTTTAGCTTTAATTTAATGAATCGGCGATTTTTTATCTAATTCTGAAAAATATTTCGGTGTTATTAGCGAAAATGATTAGAATATTTTTAGTTTTAAAATGATGTGGGATACAAAGGAAAATACATGAATATCGTTTCTGGTTTTATTGATTGGGTCGAACAGGCACTGGTTTGGTTTGTGGAAAAAGTAGATGGGCCTTTATGGGATGTGACGATTGTCACGTTATTAGGTGTTGGGCTATTTTTTACTATTACAACTGGATTAGTTCAATTACGGTTATTACCACGTAGTTTACGTGAAATGTGGTCGGGTCGAACAGCTGAAGGGAATTCTTTAACTCCTTTCCAAGCCTTTACAACGGGCTTAGCAAGTCGTGTTGGCGTGGGGAATATCGGTGGGGTGGCGACGGCCATTGCGATTGGTGGTGAAGGGGCAGTCTTTTGGATGTGGGTGACTGCACTAATCGGAATGAGTAGTGCATTTGCTGAGTCTTCTTTAGCACAATTATTTAAAGTGAAAGAGCCTTGTGGTTTATATCGCGGAGGTCCAGCTTACTATATTACAAAAGGGCTCAAAGCACCTTGGTTAGGGGTACTTTTCGCCATCAGCTTAATTTTTACTTTTGGTTTTGCCTTTAATGCTGTGCAAGCTAACTCTATTGTGGAAGCAACCAGTAATGCGTGGCATTGGGACCCTCAATATGTAGGTTTACTGTTAGTGGCGATTACAGCATTGATTATTTTCGGTGGAGTAAAACGTATTGGGGCAGTCAGTGCAAAATTAGTTCCTATGATGGCATTATTTTATTTAATTATCGCCGTGATTATTCTAGGAATGAATATTAACGCGATTCCAACGGTACTTTCTCGCATTGTCTCAAGTGCGTTTGATTTTAGTGCAATGGCGGGAGGTATGTTTGGTGCGATTTTCTCAAAAGCGATGCTGATGGGGGTAAAACGTGGATTATTCTCAAATGAAGCAGGAATGGGCTCAGCGCCAAACTCAGCCGCAACTGCAGATGTAAAACATCCCGCAAGCCAAGGGTTGATTCAAATGTTAGGGGTGTTTGTTGATACTATTATTGTGTGTACTTGTACTGCGGTTATCATTTTGCTTTCAGATAACTATGGCAGTGAGTCACTAAAAGGGATTTCATTGACACAAAATGCCTTACAATACCATGTGGGTGATTTTGGTTTACACTTCTTAGCGTTCATTTTATTTTTATTCGCTTATTCATCGATTATTGGTAACTATGCCTACGCAGAAAGTAATATCCGTTTTATTCGAAACAAGCCTTTTTTTGTGATGGTATTTCGTTTAATTGTCTTATTTTTTGTCTATTTTGGTGCAGTGAATCATGCCAATATTGTTTGGAACTTTGCAGATACGGTGATGGCGATTATGGCGATGATTAACTTAGTGGCGATTGTTTTGTTGGCACCAATTGTATGGTTAATTCTGAAAGACTATCAACGTCAAATCCGAGCAGGGCAGGAGCCAGTGTTTAATATTGAACAACACCCAGAATTATTAAAACGAGGCGTGGATAAAGATATTTGGTCTTAACCCTTTCCGATTTATCTAAATTTTATATAAAGCTGTACTTGAAAGGATCGATGCCTAGTAAAGTACAGCTTATTTTTAGGTGAAGTTCTCGGCAATCATTTGGCACAATAACTCGTTTATGCAATGTATTTAGATGTATGTGTTCATTCTTGTGTTGAAAGAATGATGAGTGACACAGGACTGAACCTGTGGCAGCAGAAGTGCGGTCAGAAATTAGAAAATATCAGTCTTGAAAAGAAAAAACCGCTACACCAAGAAGATGTAGCGGGAGGTCTTAATATAAGAAAGTTAAAAAGACGACTGCATTTTGCAGTGCACTAGCATTATCTAAGACTCAGGATTTTCCAAATAGTTCATAAAAAGTTTTATTTTTTATAAAAAATTTTTTATTTGTGCCTCAATGCCTGTTTCGTCTAGTTTTAAATCAGCCAGAATTTCTTGTTGTGTCCCTTGTGGAATAAAGAAATCAGGTAAACCTAATTGTAATAATTTAATGTGATGTTGCTGTGCATGCAGGACTTCCGCCACAGCACTCCCCGCACCACCTTGAATAGCATTCTCTTCTAATGTCACTATCATTTCATGGGTTTGTGCAATTTGGTGAAGACGTTCCACATCAATTGGTTTAACAAAACGCATGTCCACGACGGTGGCATTGAGTTTCTCCGCCACTTTCATGGCGGTCGGTAACAAGGTACCAAAATTTAGAATAGCGATTTTTTCACCTTCGCGAATTAAGTTTGAACGTCCTAATTCTAATGCCTGTAAAGGTTGTAAAGTCACACCAATGGCATTACCACGTGGATAACGTACTGCGGCAGGTTGATTGAGTTTGTATCCAGTGTAAAGCATTTGTCGACATTCATTTTCATCACTTGGTGTCATAATGACCATATTGGGAATACAACGCATGAAGCTAATATCAAATGCACCTTGGTGTGTTTGTCCGTCAGCACCAACTACTCCCGCACGATCGATAGCAAATAATACAGGTAGGTTTTGGATCGCTACGTCATGGATAAGTTGGTCATAAGCCCGTTGTAAGAAAGTCGAATAAATGGCAACAACAGGTTTATATCCTCCGATGGCTAAGCCAGCTGCAAAGGTGACGGCATGTTGTTCAGCAATGGCAACATCAAAATATTGTTCAGGAAAACGATTAGAAAATTCAACCATTCCAGAGCCTTCTCGCATTGCTGGGGTAATCCCAACAAGTTTAGGATCCTGCGCCGCCATTTCACATAACCATTCCCCAAAAATGTGTGAGTACGTTGGCGTGCTATTAGATTTGGGGAGTTGACCACTTAGATGATCGAACTTAGGAACACCATGGAAACCAATCGGATCTTTTTCAGCTGGGGCATAGCCTTTCCCTTTTTTCGTCATAATGTGTAAGAACTGCGGACCTTTTAAAGAGCGCATATTCTTTAATGTACTAATCAGCTCTTCAATATTGTGCCCATCAATTGGACCAATATAATTAAACCCTAATTGTTCAAACATTGTGCCGACTGGTGACACAAAGCCCTTGACATGTTCTTCTGTTTTTTTAACAAATTCTTTTATTGGAGGCATCCCAGATAAAATTTTCTTGCCACCTTCACGAATAGAAGAGTAGAACGAGCCCGTGAGTAATCGTGCAAGATGATTATTTAAAGCGCCAACATTCTCTGAAATTGACATTTCATTGTCGTTTAAAATGACAAGCATATCCGCGTGGGAGGCACCAGCATGGTTCATCGCTTCAAACGCCATGCCTGCGGTAATCGCACCATCCCCGATAACACAAACGGTTTTACGTCCTGCATTTTCTTTTTCCGCTGCGATCGCAATTCCTAATCCTGCGCTGATGGAAGTAGAAGAGTGACCTACACTTAACACGTCAAATTCACTTTCCTCTCGCCATGGGAAAGGATGGATACCATTTTTTTGACGGATGGTAGACATTTTATCACGACGCCCAGTTAAGATTTTATGGGGATAGGCTTGATGTCCTACATCCCAAATTAATTGATCGAAAGGTGTTTTATAAATATAGTGAAGAGCAACAGTCAACTCGACTGTCCCTAAGCCTGAAGCTAAATGCCCACTACTTTGGCTAACTGACTCTAAAAGATATGCACGTAATTCCTGACAAACTTGAGGCAGTTGTTCTTTGCTGAGTAAACGCAAATCTTCAGGTGAATTAATTAAAGATAAAAGAGGGTAATTTTGCATAATTGTTAGTCAATTCCAAAATAATTTAAAAACAGACCGCACTTTTGTTAGGTGAATGTGCGAGTTAACTTTTTCTATTCACGACAAATTCAGCAATCGCGCGTAAGGCTGCCGTATCAAAGGGTAAATGTTCTAGTTCAGCTAATGCAACTAAGTAGAGTTCTTTCGCTTTTTGTTTCGCACCATCTAAACCAAGTAATTTGGGATAGGTACTTTTATCAGACAGTAAATCTGAACCTACATTTTTACCGATTACGTCACTTTCTCCTTCAATATCTAAAATGTCATCTTGAACTTGAAAGGCGAGTCCAATGGCATCAGCATAGCGTTGTAAATGCTGTTCTAGCGTTGTGTCTGTAAAATGAGGTGAGCAAATGAATCCCATTTTCAACGCAGCGGATAATAGCGCCCCTGTTTTGTTACGGTGGATTTGCTCAAGTTCATCTAACCCAATGTGTTTTTGTTCAGAAATGAGATCCAAGCTTTGTCCTAGGCACATGCCTTGGATACCCGATGCTTGACTGAGTGTTTTGACGAGTGCCAGTGTTTGTTCTGCTGATAAGTGTGGAACTTGAGTGAGAATATCAAAAGCAAAGGCTTGTAAGGCATCTCCAGCTAAAATGGCAGTCGCTTCATCAAATGCAATGTGGCAGGTTGCCTGACCTCGTCTTAATGTATCATTATCCATGGCTGGCAGATCATCATGGATTAACGAATAAGCATGAATCGCTTCGAGTCCCGCTGCAACATAATCTAATTGCTCTAGTTTAGCGCCCAACATTCTTCCTGTGGCATAGACTAAAAAAGGACGAATACGTTTTCCGCCTAATAACACACCGTAGCGCATTGCTTCAGCAAGAGGAGATGGCGCAGTGTCAAAGGAAAGTTGTTGCGCTAGAAAAGTATTAATACGTTGCTGTAATTGTGATAGATCTTGCGAAAATTGATACATAATAGCTTTGTTGTTATGAGTCTGGTTGATAATCAGTCAGCGCGGCATGCTCATTCTTTTGCAATAAAATCTGAATACGTTGTTCCGCTTGTTGCAAACGCTCTTGACCTAAATTAGCTAATTTTATTCCATTTTCAAATGCTTCGAGGGACGCTTCTAAAGGCAACTCGCCACTTTCTAAACGCGTCACAATGGCTTCCAACTCTTGTAATGTGGTTTCAAAGTCCAATTCTGTTTTTTGTGTCGGTTTTCTCGCCATTGTTAATCCTGTGTTATTTGAACGATATAGGGCAGTTATTGTACTGTATTTTAAGGCATATGTTAAAATTATTTAGCTTTTTTCAGGGATTTTATTGCGGATGTTTTTCTGATATGACTCGTTGATTTGACATGGTCGAGAAGTGACTTCTTTAGAGCGGAAACAATAAAAAGTGCGGTCAAACTAACCGCACTTTTAGTTTCATTGGTGTCTTGTTTACAGCTAACTTAAGCTTTTGCTTGTTTTGGTTGTTTAAACACCGTCACTTCTGGCGCTTCGCCTGTGAATTTTTCAACTTGAACAATACACGTATTTGGTGAGTTACCTTGTGCAAGGTTGGATGTACCAATATCCATGGTTAACACGTTTGGACAACCGTTTTTACACAATGGTTTTTCGCTCATACCTAAGTCTAATGGGTCATACCAAGCCCCTTCACATAAGCCCACTGTACCTTTAATGATGTGATCACTCACGATTGCACCTGCAAGCACTTGACCACGTCCGTTGAAAATACGCACGATATCGCCATCTGCAATACCACGTGCCTTCGCATCTTCAGTGTGAATAAGCACAGGCTCACGATCTTTCACTGCGTATTTTTGACGAAGTGAAGTGTGCGCTAATTGGCTGTGTAAGCGATAGTAAGGGTGTGGTGTCACTAACGCTAATGGGTGTTCTGGGGTTACATTGCCTGCAAACTCTTCAGGTTCAAACCAAGAAGGGTAGCCTCGACAATCGTCGTAGTTCATTTTCGCAACGGTGTCAGAGTAGATCTCAATTTTACCAGAAGGCGTACCAAGTGGATTTAATAATGGATCTTCGCGGAATTCACCATAACGTACCCATTTTTTCGCTTTTTCACTTGCGTTAAATGTGATTGGTTTGTTTTCTTCCCAGAATTTTTCAAACTTCGGCATTAACACACGATTTTTACGTGCTGCATCAAAGGCGGATTGATAGAAGAATTTCAACCAATCCATTTCAGTTTTACCTTCAGTGAATTTATCTTCTACGCCAGCACGTTTTGCTAATTCAGCAAAGACATCATAGTCATTACGCGCTTCAAATTGTGGCTCAACGACTTGTTTCATTGGGAGAATGTGCATCATTGAGTAGTCACCAGTCATTGTTAAGTCATTACGCTCATAACTTGTGGTGATCGGTAATACAATATCTGCCATACGCGCAGTTGGTGTCCAGTTGATTTCATTCACAATGATAGTTTCTGGTTTTTGCCATGCTTTCACTAAGGTATTGGTATCTTGATGGTGTACAAATGGGTTACCGCCTGCCCAGTAGATTAATTTAATGTCTGGGTAAGTGATTTCGGTACCATTAAACTTGATCGTTTTCCCTGGGTTGAGCAATACATCTGCGATACGTGCGAGTGGGAAGCTGATTTTCGCTGCTTTAGATAACCAAGATTGTCCAGTGTTTGTAGTATCACTGTCTAATGTTGCAGACATCGAACCAATTACACCGCCCGTTGTGGTTGGTGCACCACCATTTGAATAGTGATAGCTGAAACCAAAACCGCCACCTGGTAAACCAATTTGACCTAACATTGACGCAAGAGTGACTAACATCCAGTGAGTTTGTTCACCGTGACGTTGACGTTGCATACCCCAACCACCCATTAACATTGTGCGTTTTGATGAGAAGTCAGCTGCAAGTTGTTTGATAACATCAACGGGTACGCCACAGATTTTGCTTGCCCATTCCGCATCTTTTGCTTGTCCATCGACTTTACCGAGCAAGTATTCTTCGAATTTGGCATAGCCTGTTGTGTATTTTTTTAAGAATGCTTTATCGTGTTTATCTTGCGTTACTAAAGTATGCGCAATACCTAACATCAATGGAACGTCGGTTGCCGTATTGGTTGGGATCCATTCTGCGTTAAGCATTTTACAGGTTTCACTTTTGATTGGGTCAATACAAATAATGCGTTTGCCTGTTGCTTGATATTTTTTGAAGTACTCAATACCTTGTTGGTCGGTTGCAGTCCAAGCAATACGTAATGTAGTAAGTGGGTTTGCAGACCATAACACGATAATATCAGTGTTTTCTAAGATAGTTTCCCAGCTGGTTTGTTGTTCATAAACTTCGATGGTCCCCAACACGTGCGGCATAATCACTTGTGCAGCACCAGTAGAGTAGTCACCTTTATGTCCTACGAAACCGCCTGTGGCATTGAGGTAACGGTGTAATAACGTACGGCTTGAGTGCAGAGAACCCGAGCTTTTCCAGCCATAAGATCCACCGAAGATATTTTCAAATCCGCCTTCTGAACGAACACGTTTGAATTCTTTGTCGATTAAGTCGAGCGCTTGATCCCACGTGACGCGTACCCATTCATCACGACCACGCATTGTGGTGTCGCTTTTACCTGGGTTAGCTAAATAGCCTTTACGCACCATTGGATATTTGATACGGGTTTCACTGTAAAGTTGATCTGGTACAACGGATTGTAATTCGTTTTCAATAACAGGTGGAATGGCAGGACCTGATTTGACGGCTTTACCATTTTCAACTACCACGCCGAGTGGTCCCCAGTGCGCAGCGGTGACGATTGTTTTGCTTTCAGCTGCAACAGCATTTGGCGAAACAAGTGAACCGACTACGCCACCGCTTAATGATGCGCCAGCAATGCCAAGAGAGGAGTTTCTTAAAAACTCTCTACGTTTTACATCTACTTTGTTCTCTTTTTTCATATAAAGCCTCGCTTATTTAAGTAGTTGACGTTTTGACACCTTTCTAAATATGAGTGGACAATCAATTTCTCGGTTATCCATGGCATAAGCGAACTTATTGCTGGCTTGTTACCATATCTGTCGACTTAGGATCACAAGCTCGGAGTCAGTAACTAATTTTTTAGTGACTAGCACCAACCATATCTTTACTGTTACGTTGTAAATAAATAGTTAGCGCTCTTACTTCTTCAGACGTTAATGCAGTACGATCTTTCATTGAATTAACGACGCCAATCCATTGATTTGCTGTGTAGTGATCTGCCTCGATAACAGCATGGCACGCACTACAATGGGTTTGATTCAATTTATTGCCAAATTGGTTTAACGCCGCTAAATCAGACGTTATTTTGTCTTGTGGAACAGTAATCGTGAAAGCAACTTCTCTCCATTCTGAGTCAGTGACATCATCATGTACGGTTTTGATCACGCTTGCTTGTTCTTTTGCTTCCTCTTCTAATAGAGCTAAAATAATGCGTTTACCGAGCGCCATATAAACGATTGATTCGGCACCAGATTGTTGCCAACCTTGTAATGTGGCTGTGATTTTTTGTCCATCATTTTTCCAATCTGTTAAAGTGGCATAAGGCATTAAACGTATTTCGCCACCATTTGCAGTTTGTGCGGTGGAAATAGTTTGAGCATAGACGGGTTTTGAGTTATCCATCGCCAAAGCAGGTTCCGCTTGTGTTGCTTTCGTTGCGTCGGTTTCTTCTGGTATTTCAGGAAGGAAGTGAGCGATACCTTTATGGCAATCAATACAGGTTTGTCCATCAGATTTCGCTAACTCGTGCATCGTTTGTGCAGATTTAGATTGAGAAGCCATTTCCATTGCGTCTAAACTATGACAAGTACGACAGGTTTCAGAATTTGTCGCTTTCATGTCATCCCACACTTTTTTAGCCATTTCGTAACGGTGTTTTTCAAAGGCTTCACGGTCAGGAATTTTGCCATTTAATTCATACCAAACATCTTTTAAGGCGAAAACTTTCGCTTTAACGTAATGCAAGCCACCAGGAGGAACGTGACAATCAGCACAATTTGCGCGAATCCCTTTTTGATTAGAAAAATGCACACTGGCTTCCCATTCTTCTTGTGGGAAACTCATTGAGTGGCAACTAACACAAAATTCTGGTGAGCTTGTTTCGTGCATAACATATTGAACGCTAAATAATGCCCCCGCTCCGATGACCATGAGTGCTAAAGCCGCGAGTACAGAACGTTTTTTTATTTTTGACATAAATCACTCCAAAATTAAGTTATATACTTTTGTATATAACCAAGCGATATAAGAGGAATAAAATACTCATAACTGGTTAATTCATTTTAGGCGTATTTGGTACGTTAACTTTGATTAAAATCAAAAATAGCCTAAAGAATTTGCTTTTTTATGGTTATTTGTTTAATTGTTGGGCTTTCTTATAATTTTTCTTTATATAATGATTTTTATAAAGGTTGATTAAATTAAGTCAGTCGAAAGATTTTTATTATTGATGTGATCTGTTAGAATGCAGCGTTTAAAATTAAGATGATGTTGAAATAGACTATGAAATTTATCGTTAAACTTTTCCCTGAAATTATGATTAAAAGTGAATCTGTCCGTAAACGATTCGTGAAGATTCTAACAGGGAACATTCGCAATATTTTAATTAAATACGATGATTCAGTGGCAGTTGTGCGCCATTGGGACTACATCGAAGTGCGCTCAAAAAATGAAGAAAATAGACCGCACTTGATCGAGTTGTTACAACGTATTCCAGGAATTCATCACTTTTTAGAAGTCGATGAAAAGCCATTTGAAACCATGCACGATATTTTTGAGCAAACTTTACAAGATGTTGGCTCAAGCCTTGAAAATAAAACGTTCTGTGTACGTGTGAGGCGTAAAGGGAAACACGAGTTTAATTCTTTAGATGTAGAACGCTATGTGGGCGGCGGTTTAAACCAACATATTGCTTCTGCAAAAGTACAGTTAAGCAAACCTGATGTCACAGTGCGCATTGATATTGAAAACGACAAAATGATGTTGGTGAAAGCGCGTCATCAAGGCATCGGCGGTTACCCGATTGGTACACAAGAAGATGTACTTTCATTGATTTCGGGTGGTTTTGACTCAGGTGTATCAAGCTATATGTTGATTCGTCGTGGTTCGCGCGTGCATTATTGTTTCTTCAATTTAGGTGGTGCGGCACACGAGATTGGCGTGAAACAAATGGCGTATCACATTTGGCAACGTTATAGTGAATCACACAAAGTTCGTTTTGTGGCGATCAATTTTGAAGGGGTTGTTGGCGAGATTTTAGAAAAAGTCGATAACGGACAAATGGGCGTGGTGTTAAAACGTATGATGGTACGTGCAGCAAGCCGTGTTGCAGAGCGTTTTGGTATTCAAGCTATTGTTACTGGCGAAGCGTTGGGGCAAGTTTCTAGCCAAACGTTAACGAATTTGCGCTTGATCGATGAGGCTTCGGGTTGCTTAGTGTTGCGTCCATTGATCACCCACGACAAAGAGCAAATCATCGCCATGGCAAAAGAAATTGGTACAGATGATATTGCAAAATCGATGCCTGAATTTTGTGGCGTGATTTCGAAGAATCCAACCGTAAAAGCGATCAAAGAAAAAATTGAAGCGGAAGAAGGTCACTTCAATTTTGATGTGCTAGAAAGTGCGGTGCAAAATGCGCAATATTTAGATATTCGTCAGATTGCAGAGCAAACTGAAAAAGAAGTGGTTGAAGTGGACACCGTTTCTGTATTGGCATCGCAAGATGTGATTTTGGATATTCGTAGCCCAGAAGAAACCGATGAAAATCCATTAGAAATGGACAACGTACAGTTAATGCCGTTCTATAAATTGTCTTCACAATTTGCAACGTTAGATCAAAGCAAAAACTATCTTTTATATTGTGAGCGTGGCGTAATGAGTAAATTACAAGCGTTATACTTAAAAGAACAAGGTTTTAGCAATGTGAAAGTTTTTCGCCGTTAATTGCCGATAATCAATAAAAAATGCCGAGTATTTCTCGGCATTTTTGTTTGTGTGTTTTGATTATTTTTTCCAAATCACGTGGAATTCTCGATCTTCTTCACGGTGTGAAATCAGGAATTTGGCAAACACATCGTCCATTTCATCTTTATCGTTCACTAAACCAATCCACACTTCAGCATAAGCTTCAGGATCAATTAGCACGCCAATTTCCATCTCCCAATCATCAGCGGTTTCTACAAATTCTACGGCACCACGTTCTTCAAATTGTAAGTTGAAAAGTAAAATATCAGCAGGATCGAGATTCTCAGGGGCCATTTCGAGAAAAATATCATAGGCAATATCGATCGCTGTATCAGGATCCAGTTTTACTTCATTTGTCATAGGATTTTCCTTTATTTCTTCAGTGTTACATCATCATAGCATAAGTTACTAAAACAGATGAAATTTGACGCTATTTTTTCTTGTTATACAAAAGGAATAAAAAGAACTTGTAATAAAGTACGATTATTTTTCGTCTAAATGAAACGTATTCTTGAATAAATGATAACGCAAATAAAAATTATTCTTTATAATAAGAAATGGGGGAAATATCATGCAACGATTGACAGAAAATGAAGTAACGCCAGAGCATATTTTTTTCGAACGTAGAAAAATCATTCAAGCAATGGGGGTGATGGGGGTCGCTTCATTGCTACCGAATATTGCGTCTGCAAGTACAGAAGACGACCTGCGCAAAGTATTAACCTTTGCTAAGGACGATAATCCACATTCATTAGTTTTAACACCTGAAAATAAGGTGATTGGTTATAACAACTTTTATGAATTTGGTGTGCCGAAAGAATCACCTGCGAAGTATGCATCTGCGATGAAAACAGAACCTTGGACGCTACGTGTTGAAGGTGAAGTTGAAAAGCCAATGACTTTTGATGTACAGGAATTAATGAAGAAATTGCCTTTAGAAGAGCGTATTTACCGTTTTCGGTGCGTCGAGGCCTGGTCAATGGTGATTCCTTGGATTGGTTTCGAACTCAATAAATTGCTTGCGATGGTGCAACCAACTAGTCAGGCAAAATACGTCGAATTTGAAACCTTATATGATCCAGAAACTATGCCTGGTCAGAAAAATAGTTTTTTTGGGGGGGGATTAATTTATCCGTATGTAGAAGGGCTAACCATTGAAGAAGCCATGAACCCACTCACGTTATTATCCGTCGGGCTGTATGGAAAAACCTTAGCACCACAAAATGGTGCACCCATCCGTTTAGTTGTTCCGTGGAAATATGGATTTAAAAATATTAAGTCTATTGTGAAAATTACTTTGAAATCGACTCAACCTAAGACCACCTGGAATCAAGCTGCGCCACAAGAATACGGCTTTTACGCAAATGTGAACCCAGCCGTTGATCATCCGCGTTGGTCACAAGCCAGCGAACGAGTGATTGGTTCAGGTGGATTATTAAGTATTAAACGTCAACCAACATTGATGTTTAATGGATATGAAGAACAAGTTGCGCATTTATATCAACATCTTGATTTGAGGAAACATTTTTAATGCTTAACTTACTTAGAATAGTGACTCATGTATCTTGTGCCATTCCGTTTATTTGGCTGCATATCATTTTATTTTCAGGTGATGAATCGCAATTAGGGGCTGATCCTGTAAAAGAAATGCAGCATTTTCTTGGGTTTACTGCAATAACGATTTTATTACTGGTTTTTGTATTCGGTATCATTTTTCGTATATTCAAGTTATACCACCTGCAAATCTTACGTCGTGCATTAGGATTATGGGCATGGTTCTATGTGATTTTGCATATCTATGCGTATTTTGCTTTCGAACTAGGCAGCGATGTGCAATTATTTTTACATGAGTTAATTCAGCGTGGGTACTTAATTGTTGGCGGAGGGGCGTTTCTTATTTTGACGTTGATGTCAATAAGTTCGTTGCCTTATATTAAAAATAGAATGGGTAAGTGGTGGTTCTATTTACATAAACTCGGTTACTACGCCTTGTTATTCGGTGCGATTCATTATTATTGGTCGATTAAAAATTTGACATTTAATGCCTTACTTTACCTAGTGTTGTCAGTATTTATTGTATTATTGGAATGTTATACTTTATTTCGTAGTAAGAAAGCACATTCAGCATGAATAAAACAAAAGACATTGATCTGTAAATTAAGTGCGGTAGAATACCGCACTTAATTTTTGTCGTTACGTTTAATTGGATAATACGATGTCAACTTACCAAACAATTGAGCCTGAATTTTGGAAGCATAAAAGCTTACTGGAAATGACAGATGCTGAATGGGAGGCATTATGCGATGGCTGTGGTAAGTGTTGTTATCGAAAGTTTATCGAAGGGCGAGGGAAACGAAAAAAATTATACTATACTCGTATTGCCTGTAATTTATTAGATCTTGAAACGGGAAAGTGTAGCAATTATTCAGAGCGCTTCAAATTTGAGCCTGATTGCACCAAATTAACTAAGAAGAACTTACCTGATTTTCATTGGCTCCCTTCAACATGTGCCTATCGTTTATTAAATGAAAACAAACCGCTTTTTGATTGGCATCCATTAATCTCTGGTAACCCTGACTCAGTCAAACATGCTCACATTTTGATTGAGCAAGGCATTCATGAGAAGGATGTCATTGATTGGTTTGAATTTGTTGTTGATTCAGATCACTAATTTAAACAAAAATCGTTGCCTTTGTATTCAGCTTGGATAGAATAACTACTAATTATTAGTCTAGTTTGGGTAGTTGATAATGGATATAACGGATTTAAGGCAGGAGGCAGAGAAGTGTGGTATTGCAAGTTCTCATTATGATATTGATGGGCACTTAATCCATGCGAGTCCAGAGACCCTACGTTATTTTATTCAACTTTTAACTTCATCCTCTACTAGACAATCAGCAAATCGGTTTGATGATGTTGCTGTTTTTTTTCAACATCATGCAATTCAATATGATATGACGCCTTTAGCACTCCCTTGTGCAACAACGGTGTCTTATCAGCTCACTAATGAATCTGGTCAAATTGTTGTCGAGTCGTCGCAACCATTCACGCAATGTATTGATTTACCGCCTCTTGATTATGGTTATTATCAGCTAATTATTTCATCAGCAGGAACACAGAAACGTATTCGTTTGCTTATTTGTCCTCAAACAGCGTATCAACCTGCTGTATCGTCACACAAAAAAGCTTGGGGATTGAATGTCCAGCTCTACAGTTTACGTTCAGAGCGCAATTGGGGGATTGGGGATTTTGCTGACTTACATTATTTGATTGAACAAGCCAGCCAGTATGGTGTGGATTTTGTAGGAATTAACCCGCTGCATTTAATGTATCCAGCTGTGCCAGAATGGGCGAGTCCTTATAGTTCTTCTTCAAGACGTTGGTTAAACCCTATTTATTTGGCCATTGATTGCTTACCTGAATTTAAAATGTGCAAAACAGTACAGCATTGGTTGAAAAGTGATCCTGTTCGCACACAACTTCAACAGTTGCGTGAAGTGGAATTAGTCGATTATTCTGCGGTAACTACGCTAAAAATGACCGCACTTGAGCAACTCTTTGCTTTTTCTAAACGCAGTCAATCCAAGCAAATTTCTCAGCGTCGTCAGGCTTTCTTAACTTTTATGAAGCAAGAGGGAGAACCCTTATTATTGCAGGGATTGTTTAATGTGTTAGATAGTCAAGCACATCAGAAAGCACCAACAGAGCAAACTATTGGTTGGTTAGGTTGGCATATTGAATGGCAACAATTGAATAAGGTAACGCGTAAGCGCTTATTAGCACAACATCAGGATAAAATTGAGTTTTACGCGTGGTTACAATGGTTATGTTCAATGCAGTTAAATGATATTCAACAAGGATGTCAAACCGTTGGCATGTCATTAGGACTTTACGGGGATTTAGCGGTTAACAGCTCGCGAGGCAGTGTTGATGTTTGGGCGGATCCTGAATTGTATTTTGTTCATGCCTCTGTTGGTGCTCCTCCTGATCCTTTGGGCCCTGTCGGTCAAAACTGGAATTTACCACCGTATAACCCTGCGACATTAAAAGCACGGGGATTTCAACCTTTCATTGATATGTTACGTAGCAATATGCAGCACGTAGGCATTTTACGGATTGATCATGTCATGGGATTATTCCGTTTATGGCTGATTCCTGAGGGAAAAACAGCCGCAGATGGCGTCTATGTGTATTATCCATTTGATGAATTAATGGCGATCTTAGCGATTGAGAGCCAACGTAATCAATGTGTTGTGATTGGTGAGGATTTAGGTACAGTGCCTGATGAAGTGCGGGCTAAATTGAATGAATTTCAAATTTTTTCTTATTTTGTTTTGTATTTTGAGCAGAGACAACGTCAATACCCGCATGTGAATGCCTTCCCGCGTAACGCGTTTGCGACGATCGGTACGCATGATGTTCCTTCATTATCAAGTTTTTGGCACTGTGTTGATTTGCAATTATTTCAGCAACTTGGCGTACTGAAAGGTGAGCAATTGCAACAAAAATATGAACAACGTGTGATTGATAAACAAGCATTATTGGATACATTACACCGTGATGGCTATTTGCCCGAGAATTATGAAGGGGATGCGCTCACCATGGCAATGCACGCTCATTTGAACTACGTGCTACATCAATATTTAGCACACAGTTGTAGTCAATTGGTTGGTGTGCAATTAGAAAATCTGTTGGGGCAAGACATCTCGTTCAATTTGCCTGGAACAGATACCGAATATCCAAACTGGCGTAAAAAATTAGCTTGTACGTTAGAAAAAATGTTTAGTGATGCGCACATTACCGCATTCTTGGCATCGGTTAATCAAGCGCGTCAGGGATAAATTTATTAGAATCAAATTGAGGGCTTGTTATGGTTCAATTAGTTTCACACTCAGTAATTAATCAATTTTTTGATGGAACACATGCAGATCCGTTTTCTGTGTTAGGGATGCATGAAACAGAACAGGGGATTGAAATTCGTGCCCTGTTACCAGATGCCAATCGTGTTGTTGTGATTGATACTGAAACCCATAAAGAAGTATGCGAATTAACCTGTTTAGATGAGCGTGGTTTTTTTGCTGCTGTTGTGCCTAAAACAAGAAGTTTTTTTGCGTATCAATTACAAGTTTTTTGGGGAAATGAATCTCAGATGGTTGAGGATCCCTACCGTTTTCACCCGATGCTAGCGGATCTAGATAATTGGCTATTGAGTGAGGGATCGCATTTACGCCCTTACGAAGTATTAGGTGCACATTTTATGGAATGCGATGGCGTTTCTGGCGTGAATTTTCGCTTGTGGGCACCCAATGCAAAACGGGTCTCTATTGTCGGGGATTTTAACTATTGGGATGGTCGCCGTCATCCAATGCGTTTTCATCAAAAGAGCGGTGTATGGGAATTATTTTTACCGAAAGCATCACTCGGACAATTATATAAATTTGAATTAATTGACTGCCATGGACAATTGCGGTTGAAAGCCGATCCTTACGCATTTAGTTCACAGCTCCGCCCCGATACCGCTTCACAAATTAGTGTACTGCCTGATGTGGTAGAAATGACTGCAAAACGTCGTAAAGCTAATCAAGCCGATCAGCCTATTTCTATTTATGAAGTGCATCTTGGATCGTGGCGTCGTAATTTAGCAAATCATTTCTGGCTTGATTATGACCAAATTGCAGATGAATTAATCCCTTATGTAAAAGAAATGGGCTTTACGCACATTGAGTTTTTACCACTATCAGAGTTCCCATTTGACGGTTCTTGGGGTTATCAACCACTTGGACTTTATTCACCAACTAGCCGTTTTGGCACGCCTGAAGGCTTTAAACGTTTAGTCGAAAAAGCGCATGAAGCAGGTATTAACGTGATTTTAGACTGGGTACCAGGACATTTTCCAAGTGACACGCACGGTTTGGCGGCGTTTGATGGTACGGCATTGTATGAACATGCGGATCCAAGAGAAGGATATCACCAAGACTGGAACACATTAATTTACAACTATGGTCGGAACGAAGTTCGTAATTTCTTATCCAGTAACGCACTTTATTGGCTAGAGCGTTTTGGCTTAGACGGTATTCGTGTTGATGCGGTTGCTTCGATGATTTATCGTGATTATAGCCGCGCAGACGGTGAGTGGATTCCAAACCAATATGGCGGACGTGAAAATCTAGAGGCCATTGAATTTTTAAAACATACGAACTGGAAAATTGATTCTGAAATCAATGGGGCAATTTCGATCGCAGAAGAATCAACCTCATTTGCTGGGGTAACTAAACCGAGCAAAGAGGGGGGATTAGGCTTCCACTTTAAATGGAATATGGGCTGGATGAATGACACCTTGTCCTATATGCAGAAAGATCCTGTTTATCGCCAATATCATCACGATCAGATGACATTCGGTATGGTGTATCAATACAGTGAAAACTTTGTGCTCCCCCTTTCTCATGATGAAGTCGTACATGGTAAATGTTCTCTGTTAGGCAAAATGCCAGGAGATGCTTGGCAGAAATTTGCTAACTTGCGTGCTTATTATGGCTATATGTGGGGTTACCCAGGTAAAAAATTACTCTTCATGGGAAATGAATTTGCGCAAGGACGAGAATGGAACTTTGAACAAAGCTTAGATTGGTTTTTACTGGATGAAAATATTGGTGGTGGTTGGCACCAAGGCGTGCAATTACTCGTGAAAGATTTAAATCACATTTACCAAAAACATGCCGCACTCTTTGAGCTTGATTATAGCCCTGAAGGGTTTGATTGGTTAGTGGTTGATGATCGCCAAAACTCTGTTTTCGCTTTTGAACGTCGCAGCAAAGCGGGTGAGCGGATTATTGTTGTAAGTAACTTTACCCCAGTTCCACGCTACGATTATCGGATTGGCGTCAATCAAGCTGGGGAATATATTGAGATATTAAATACTGATTCTGAATTTTATCAGGGGTCGAATGTGGGGAATTTTGGGGCTGTTGTGACAGAGCCGATTGAAAGTCACAGTCGAGTGCATTCTCTTTCTGTATCGATACCGCCATTGGCAACCATTTATCTGAAGTATCAAGATGATAAACAAGACGAGAAGATCGAGCCAAAAGCCTAACATGTTCGTGTTGGGCAGAAAGGTTCTGCCCTAATCGGACATAAGTAGTATGGTGACATTTAACAAGAAGACAAGTAGTAAGTAATCGTACTGATGAAGACAAACATAACAAGAGCAGGACGCCCTTATCCATTGGGTTGTAGCATTCAAATCGAAGAAAAACAGAAAGGTCATAACTTTTCCCTTTTTTCGAGCGCAGCAAGTGCGGTTGAGCTTTGCCTTTTTGATGAGAAAGGTCAAGAAACACGCTATGCGTTAACAGAGAAAACAGATGACATTTGGCATATTTGGCTGAGTGATGTGCCGATTGGTACTCAATATGGCTATCGAATTTCAGGAAAAAGTGACCGCACTTTAGCGAATCCGAACAAACTGATGTTGGATCCTTATGCTAAAGCAGTGATGGGTAAACCTGATTTAAGTGATGCAGAAAAGCGTGCTTGGTTCGATTTGGCGGATGAACGTGATAATGCGCATTTGGCGCCCAAAGCCGTCATCATTGATGAAACATTTGATTGGGAAAATGATCAGCCTTTATACACGCCTTGGTCAGAGACCGTGATTTATGAGCTTAACGTCAAAGGTTTTACTCAGTTAAAAGAAGATATCCCTGAGGTTATTCGTGGGAGTTATGCTGGGTTAGCGCACCCAAATACTCTGGCATATTTGCAGAAATTAGGGGTGACTGCTGTTGAACTATTACCAGTCAACTATCAGCTTGATGAAGTGCATTTACAAGAAAAAGGATTACATAACTATTGGGGGTATAGCCCATTAGCAATGTTTGCGGTTGAACCGAAATATTGGTCTAAGCAAATGGCTTCCACACCGTTAACAGAATTCAAAATGATGGTAAAACGCTTGCATCAAGCGGGTATTGAAGTGATTTTAGACGTGGTTTTTAATCATACGGTGGAGTCTGAAAAACATTTTCCGACCTTTAGTCAACGTGGTATTGATGATAAAACGTACTATTGGCAAACTGAACAAGGACATTATTGTAACTGGACTGGCTGTGGCAATACGCTCAATTTATCGCATCCGATGACGCGCCGTTGGGTTGTGGATTGCTTACGTTATTGGGTTGAGGAATGTCATGTTGATGGTTTTCGCTTTGACTTGGGTGCTGTATTGGGACGTGAACATGAGGGGGGATTTACACCTCATGCGCAATTGTTTAGCGATATCATGGCAGTACCCAGTTTACAACGATGCAAGTTGATTTCAGAGCCTTGGGATATCGGTGAATTTGGCTATCAAGTAGGAAACTTCCCAGATTATTTTGCAGAATGGAATGATCGTTTTCGTGATGATATGACGCGTTTTTGGTTATGGAAAAGTGGAGAGAATGGGGCATTTGCTGAAAGATTGGCGGGTTCCAGCGATATTTTCAAACGTGGACAACGCTCCCCACATTGCTCGATAAATTATATTACAGCACATGATGGTTTTACCTTACGTGATCTTGTGAGTTATAACCAAAAACATAACTGGGCAAACGGTGAAGAAAATCGTGATGGTCGTAATGAAAATTATAGTTATAACCACGGATTTGAAGGGATTGAAAATGTCCCTCATGAAATTGAACAAGCACGTTTTTTAAGCAGTGCAGGGTTGTTAATGAGTTTATTGTTATCCAATGGTACGCCGATGTTATTGGCGGGGGATGAATTTGGTCACTCACAAAATGGTAACAATAATGCGTATTGTCAAGATAATGAGACCACTTGGCTGAAATGGAGTGCGTTTAACCCTGTTTTATTTGATTTAGCAAGGCAAACGATTGCCATTCGAAAACGGATACCTAGTTTACAACAAGACTGTTGGTGGCAAGCCGAGAATGTCCAATGGCTTACGGTGTCTGGTGTGCCAAAACAACAAGAGGATTGGCATAATCGTGAAACAAAAGCCTTACAAGTGATGTTAGATAACCACTGGTTATTTTTAATTAATACAAAAGCCGAATTACAAACTTTTTTGTTGCCAGTGGGTAACTGGGAAGTTGTATATCATGCAACAGACACGACCATTCAGGATAATGTGGTTGAGGTGGGGGATGTCGCTTTTTGTGTGTTGCAGAAATTGAGTCGTGAATAAAAGTTGAAACAATAAATAAGGGTTGTTGATATTAGGTTGTGCAACATCGCCCGTATAATAATGGAGGTCATTATGAACAGTAGTATTGCTAAGTTGCCTAATAAATATGAGTTAGTGAAAGAAACACTTGTGTTAATTCTTGCGGGTGGTCGTGGTTCACGCCTTTATGAATTGACGGATAAACGAGCTAAACCAGCACTGTATTTTGGTGGGAATCGCCGTATTATCGATTTTGCTTTATCAAACTGTTTAAATTCAGGGTTAAACCGTATCGGTGTGGTAACACAGTATGCCGCACACTCGCTTTTGCGTCATTTACAAAATGGTTGGTCATTCCTTCCTGCAGAACGTGGTGAATTTATTGATATGTTACCTGCTCGTCAACAAATCGATGATTCAACATGGTATCGTGGCACCGCGGATGCAGTCTATCAAAATATGGCGATTATCCGTGATCATTATTGCCCAAAATATGTATTGATTTTAGCGGGTGACCATATTTATAAACAAGATTATAGCCAAATGTTGATCGATCATATTAATAGTGGGGCAAAATGTACGGTTGGGTGTATTGAAGTAGAACGTGAAAAAGCCTCTGAATTTGGTGTGATGGCAGTGAACGAAAACTTAAAAGTGAAATCGTTTGTGGAAAAACCAAAAGATCCACCTGCGATGGTTGGCAAACCGAATACATCTCTAGCTTCCATGGGGATTTATGTGTTTGACGCTGATTATCTCTATGATGTTTTAGAACGTGAAGTCACATCACCTTATACTTCTCATGACTTTGGTAAAGACGTGTTACCAAAAGCGTTAGAAGAAGGCGTATTATATGCACACCCATTTAGTCGCTCTTGTATGGGACGCAATACGGAAGGAGAAATTTACTGGCGTGATGTTGGGACTTTAGATAGCTTCTGGCAATCCAATATTGACTTAGTCTGTGAGAATCCACAATTAGACATTTATGACCAAACTTGGCCAATTCGTGGGAACCCAGTACAAACTTATCCATCAAAATTCTTCTATAAGAGAGAAAATGCACGTCCAGTTGATAACTCATTGATTTCAGGTGGCTGTGTCATTACTGATGCCTCTATCAGTTATTCTGTCTTATTTGATCGCATTAAAATTGATGAAGGCTCTGAAATTGACCATTGCGTTGTGTTACCGCAAGTGACGATTGGTAAGAACTGTAAATTGAAACGTTGTATTATCGACCGTCATTCTGTGATTCCAGATGGCATGGAAATCGGGGTAGATATTGAACTGGATCGCCAACGTTTCAGAGTAAGCTCTGGCGGTGTTGTGTTAGTGACTCCATCCATGTTAAAGAAATTGAGCGGTGAAAAAGTCGAGTCAGAAGCACACTTAGACTAGAAAAGTGCGGTCAATTTTGACCGCGTTTTATCCAGTTTAATTCTTAGGAAGCTGGATGAAACAAGGGCGAGCCGATATGTTCGCCCTTTCATATTAAAATAACATATTCTTATATTGTGATACGTTAAGGGTAACAGAATGAAAGTACTACATGCTTGCTCGGAATTATATCCCCTCTTAAAAACGGGAGGGTTAGCAGATGTGATGGGCGCATTACCTTTTGCGCAAAAAGAGATTGGTATTGACGCGCGTATTGTCCTCCCCGCTTATCCTGCTATTGCAGCTGGCATTCCTGACACTGTTGTGGTCAGTGAATTTGATAATTTTGCGGGTCGTATTGTTTTGCGTTATGGTGAGTATAAAGGCGTTGGGGTGTATTTAATTGACGCACCACACTTATACCAACGTGAAGGTAATCCATATCATGACCAATGGTATAACGACTATGCGGATAACTATAAGCGCTTTGCATTATTAGGTTGGGTTGCCGCAGAGCTAGCGACAGGATTAGATTTTTGGTGGCGAGCTGAAGTCGTGCATGCACATGATTGGCATGCTGGTTTAGCCAGTGCTTATTTGTTTAATAAAGGTCGTCCAGCAAAATCTGTTTTTACGATTCATAATTTAGCCTATCAAGGTCAATTTTCTTATCATCATTTGTTTGAAATTGGTTTACCCGCAGGAATGTTCCATGTTGATGGGCTAGAACTTTATGGACAAATGTCTTATTTGAAAGCTGGATTGTATTATTCTGATGCTGTGACGGCAGTGAGTCCAACTTACGCAAAAGAGATTACAACACCTGAATTTGCCTATGGTTTGCAAGGCTTGTTACAGAGTTTAGATCACCAAGGGCGTTTAGTCGGTATTTTAAATGGTGTTGATGAACAAATCTGGCATCCTAACAATGATAGCTACATTGAGCATCACTATAAATTAAAAGCAATGACGGGTAAGCGTAAAAATAAAGAAGCATTGCAAGCTTACTTTAATCTACCACAAACCTCTGACGCCTTATTGTTTGTGATGGTAACGCGTTTAACTGAACAAAAAGGGGTAGATTTATTAATTGAAAGTGCAGATGAAATTGTGAAGCAAGGTGGTCAGCTGGTGATTCTTGGTTCTGGCTCGCCACATTTAGAAGCAGGAATTAAGTATTTAGCAGAACACTATCCTCAACATATTGCCGTGAAGATTGGTTATGATGAAGCCTTATCGCATTTGATGATTGCTGGGGGGGATGTCATTTTAGTTCCGAGCCGCTTTGAACCTTGTGGTTTAACACAGCTATATGGTTTGAAATACGGTACTTTGCCATTAGTGCGCTCAACGGGTGGGCTCGCTGATACTGTTGTGAATGCAACAGCTGAAAACATTAAAGAGCGTCTTGCTACTGGTTTCGTCTTTGAGCAGGCTAGCAGCGAGGCACTTCGTCACGCTATTATTAATGCGTTTGCATTATGGCAGAAACAACGTTTGTGGTTTAGTGTCAGAACGGTAGCGATGGAACAAGATTTTAGCTGGCAAATTTCAGCAAAAGGTTACCAACGTTTATACCAACGTATTTTATCGGGTTATTAAAGATAACGTTTGTTTATCGGAGATAAGCTAAGCTTTATTGATCGCAATGTTTCACAAAAAAACTGTTGCATTTTTGTGCAAAAGTGACTACATTGCACCGTTTTTAAAATAATTTAGGAGTGAAATAGAACTATGATTATGGATAACTTCGATTCTCCGTTTTTATATAATCGTCCAGAGATTACTGTTGAGTCTTTGAAAAAAACCATTGTATCGAAACTTATCTTTTTGATTGGCCGCTCACCAAAAGAAGCGAGTCAGCGTGATTGGCTTAACGCGACCTTGTATGCCGTACGTGATTTTGTGACAGAAGGCTGGATTACGACAGCTCGTCAAGCACGAAGCGAAGAAACGCGTCGAGTTTACTATTTATCAATGGAATTCTTGATCGGAAGAACATTATCTAACGCGATGCTTGCTGAAGGCGTATACGATGTTGCAAAACAGGCATTGTCTGAACTGAATGTGAATTTAGAAGATGTACTCGAAAAAGAAGTTGATCCAGGTTTAGGGAATGGCGGTTTAGGCCGCTTGGCTGCTTGTTTTATGGATTCGATTGCGACGTTAGCATTACCTGGCGTCGGTTACGGTATTCGTTATGAATACGGTATGTTTAAACAAGAAATCGAAGATGGTCACCAAGTCGAAAAACCAGATGCGTGGTTAGATAAAGGCGCACCATGGGAATTTATTCGTCCTTCTAAACGTCATACTGTTCGTTTCGGTGGTGGTATTCATTTTGAAGGGAAAAAATGTATTTGGACCAGTAAAGAAGAAGTTGTTGCATTAGCCTATGACCAAATGATTCCTGGTTATGCAAATGATTCTGCGGCAACATTGCGTTTATGGGGAGCTTACGCGGGGGATCGTTTCGATCTTGCGGACTTCAATAAAGGTGATTATTTTGCGGCAGTACAAGATCGTATGTTAAGCAAAAATATTTCCCGTGTTCTGTATCCAGATGATTCTACGTCAAGTGGTCGTGAGTTACGTTTGCGTCAAGAGTATTTCTTAGTCTCTGCATCATTACAAGATATTATTTATCGTCATAAACGTATTCATCACACGATGGAAAACTTTGCGGATAAAGTCGCAATTCATTTAAATGACACACACCCTGCATTAGCTATCCCTGAATTAATGGTGATTCTCATTGATGAAGAAGGGTTTGAGTGGAAAAAAGCGTGGGATATTACCCGTCGTGTCTTCTCTTATACTTGCCATACCCTCATGTCTGAAGCATTAGAAACCTGGCCTGTAGAAATGATGGCGCATATTTTACCGCGACACTTACAGATGATCTTTGAAATTAATGATTATTTCTTAGAATATGTCCGCACTTATGTGACAACCGATGCTGATTTTATCCGCCGTGTTTCGTTAATTGAAGAGGGCGATCATCGTAAAGTCCGTATGGGATGGCTATCTGTTGTTGGTTCTAACAAAGTGAATGGTGTTGCAGCCATCCACTCTGATCTCATGGTGACTTCAACCTTTGCTGACTTCGCACGTATTTACCCAGAGCGTTTCACTAACGTAACAAACGGAATTACACCGCGTCGTTGGATTGGCGTTGCAAACCCAGAATTATCTGCATTATTTGACAAATATATCGGTAAAGAATGGCGTCGTGATTTAAGTCAATTAACCTTATTAAAAGATAAAGTACAAGATCCTGCGTTGAAACACTCTGTCGCGCAAATTAAGTACAATAATAAAGTGAAATTAGCTGCCTACATCAAAAATGAATTAGGAATCGAGGTGAATCCAAACGCATTATTTGATGTACAAGTCAAACGTATTCATGAATATAAACGTCAAATCTTAAATGTGTTGCATATTATTGCACGTTATAATGCGATGATTGAAAACCCTGAGAAAAATTGGGTACCACGTGTATTCATCTTAGCAGGTAAAGCAGCTTCAGCTTATTATGCGGCAAAACAAACGATCAACTTGATTAATGATGTGGCAAATATCATTAACAATGATGAACGTTTACAAGGTCGTTTAAAATTGGTATTTATTCCTAACTATAGCGTGAGCTTAGCGGAATTGATCATTCCTGCTGCGGATATTTCAGAACAAATTTCATTAGCGGGTACGGAAGCGTCAGGGACCAGTAACATGAAATTTGCGTTAAACGGCGCATTAACGATTGGTACACTGGATGGTGCAAACGTTGAGATTTTAGATAATGTGGGTGAAGATCACATCTTTATCTTTGGTAATACCGTAGAACAAGTCGAAACGTTACGTCGTAACGGCTATCGCCCATTCGATTATTATCAACGTGATGAAGAGTTACGTAATGTTGTGGATCAAATTATCTCTGGTCGTTTTTCTCCAGAAGATTCAAACCGTTACCATCAATTATTACAATCATTACAATATCATGATTATTATCAAGCATTTGCTGATTTCCGTAGCTATGTTGATATGCAACAACAAGTGGATGAGAAATATCAGGATCAAGCGGCTTGGATTGATAGTACGTTACAAAACATTGTCAACATGAGTTATTTCTCTTCTGACCGTACTATTCTGGAGTACGCCGAGAAAATTTGGAAAATTAAGCCGATTAAATAAGCGCTGAGTTTTTAATTGGTTCACCTTTAAGTGCGGTTGAAATGTGTATTCATTTTAACCGCACTTGTTATTAGTCGAGGAGAAAAATGTAAGGTCTAAAAGGCATGTTATTGTGATAAACGAACTTCTTTTAACCAGCGCTCAATAATCCGTTTGGCTTCTTGACTAGCACCAAAACGTTCAAAATCAAGATCAACAAGCTTGAGTGAGGCTGGGATAGTATCATTCGGTACGATTTTAGCATACTTATTTGTTGGAATTTGATAAGGCGCTTGTTTCATCCAATCTACTTCTTGCCCTTCTTTACTGAGTATCCAGTCCATAAATAACTTTGCATTGTCTAGATTTCGTGCACCTTTAATAATGCTTATTCCGCCCAAAGCATAGCTATCGCCATCACACATCGATAAAGATTCTACGGGTGCACCTTTGAGTTTTTCTTTTTCAAAGGTGTGTAAGAAACCAACACTTACTGCCGTATCTCCACGTGATAAATTTTGTGTCACTAATCCTGTTTTTACATATTGAGAAATGTTTTTATCCAATTGTTTTAAAAAAGTAAATGCCTCTTCTTCTCCCCAGAGATGAATCAGCGTTGCAATAAAGCTGTAAGCTGTGCCTGAACTTTGTGGATCGGGCAATTGCACTTCATCTTTCAGAGAGGGGTGTAATAAATCACGCCAACATTGCGGTGGCTGGAGCCCCAGTGTTTTTAACTTTTCAGTATTGATGCCAAGCCCAAGGATAAGCATATAAGCAAAAGAGGTGTAATCGCCGTATTTAGCGATAATCGGTTGGAATTGAGGGAGAATGTCTGCTTGATTTGGTGAACGATAGGCTTCTAATAAGCCGAGATCTCGTGCTTGAAGATGGGGTTCTAAGGTTCCGCCATACCAAATGTCTGCTTGAGGGTTATTTTTTTCGGCTTTCAGTTTACCGAGCGTGACGCCTGTACTATGGCGAACAAATTTAGTATTGACTTGATATTTTTCAGAGAATCGCTTTGCCATTTCTTCACACGCAGTATGTTGTAACGTGCAATAGAGGGTTAAGTTACCTTCTGCTTGTAGTAATGGCGCGGTAAATAACAAAGTACTGACGAGGCAACGTGCCTTTCGTTTTAAGATACTACATCGTTTCATTGTCTATTCCATTAGTTGTTACACAAAGTAATAAGTGAAGCTTTATACAAAAGCGACGCATAATAACAAAATTTTTCGTCAGTTTCGATGATAAAAAGGTATAAAAATCTTATAGTTAGTCGGTTTGTTGGTTTTCTGCGCAAAATAAAAGGGTAGCTCTCGCTACCCAGATCGTTTTAGCTTATCAGTCACCTTTATTTTGACTTAACCAGTATTTCGCATTCCTGCCGCGATACCTGTAATAGTAATCATCAGTGCTTGCTCAACATCCAGATTGGTATGTTCTGGCTGGCTGCGCAAACGACGTAATAATTCAACTTGTAATAAATTGAGGGGGTCAGTATACACATTGCGTAGCGCAATAGATTCAGCTATCCAAGGTAAGTCAGACATCAATTGATCTTCATGAGAAAGTGATAACACAGTCTGTATATCCTCTGTTAACTGTTGGCGTAATGATTGACCAAGATGCCAAAGCGCTGGTTTGACGAGATGTTGGTCATAATGTTCGGAAAGCCATGTGTCTGTTTTACTGAAAACCATCTCTAACATCCCAATACGCGTTGAGAAAAATGGCCATGTTTTACACATTTCTTCAATGAGCTCGGCTTTACCTTGTCCAATTGCTTGACGTAGTGCAGCGCCAGCACCTAACCAGGCTGGTAACATTAGACGGTTTTGCATCCAAGCAAAGATCCAAGGAATCGCCCGTAAGCTTTCTACGCCCCCGTTTGGATTACGTTTGGCAGGGCGAGAACCTAATGGTAGTCTAGATAATTCTTGTTCTGGCGTAGCGGCACGGAAATAGGGAACAAAATCTTTTTCACCACGTACAACTTGGCGGTAAATGTCACAAGAGCAAGCCGCTAATTCATCCATTAGGTCGCGCCATTTCCCTTTCGGTTCAGGGGGGGGTAAGAGGTTAGCTTCTAGAATTGCACTGGCATACAAGTCTAAACTGCCTCTTGCGATATCTGGTAGTCCTAATTTAAAGCGAATCATTTCCCCTTGTTCTGTCACACGCAACCCATTTTTGAGTGAACGAGGTGGCTGAGAAAGTAATGCCGCGTGAGCAGGAGCCCCACCACGCCCAATTGTGCCACCTCGTCCATGGAATAACGTCAATTCAATATTTAAGTTTTCACATAAATTGACTAATGCTTCTTGCGAACGGTATTGTGCCCATGAGGCTGCCATCATGCCAGCATCTTTTGCGGAGTCTGAGTAACCAATCATGACCATTTGTTTATTGTTGATAACACCTCGATACCAACCGATACTAAATAAAGTTTTCATCACTTGCTCAGAGGCATTTAAATCATCTAATGTTTCAAATAAAGGAACAACAGGTAAATGGTAGGTGAGGCCAGACTCCTTGAGCAATAAGTGGACAGCTAACACATCTGAGGCGGTTTTTGCCATGGAAATAATATAACAAGAAATGACGCCTTCTGGCTGTTCGGCAATGACTCGGCATGTCTCTAACACTTCTTGTGTTTCGGCAGATGGTGTCCAATGTCGCGGTAAGAGTGGGCGACGTGAATTTAATTCACGAATAAGAAAAGCTTGTTTATCATTTTCGCTCCATTGTGAATAATCTCCTAGACCAATATAGCGAGTGATCTCAGCAATCGCGTCCATATGACGAGTACTTTCTTGACGAATATCAAGGTGCGATAACGTCACACCAAAGCATCGGATGCGACGTAGACAGTCAAGTAATAGACCATTTGCAATAATGCGCATACCACAAGCTTGCAGTGATTGATAGCAATCGTAGAGCGGTTCCCAAAGTTGAGCATCAAGCGTGATGATCTCATTTTCAGTTGTTCTCGGTTGGCGATTGGCTAACAAATCATCATAGTAAGCTAATGTCATCGTGAGTTTAGTACGAAGTTGTTTGACGACAGCGCGATAAGGTTCTACGTGATCACCATATTTGGCACGAAACGTCTCAGTACATTTCACGACAGATAATTCATCTGCGAGTGCTTGAATATCGGTCAAAAATAAACTGGCTGCTTTCCAACGTGCGAGTTGTAGGACTTGGCGGGTCACCTGAGCAGTGACAAAAGGATTACCATCTCGATCACCTCCCATCCAAGAAGAGAAACGAATAGGATTGGATTCCACGGGGAGATTAAATCCAAAAAATTCGACCGCACTTGTATTGAGTTGGCGTAGGAACGCTGGAACAGCTTGCCATAAACTGTTTTCAATGACAGCAAATCCCCACTTAGCTTCTTCAAAAGGGGTAGGACGCTGAGTGCGAATTTCGTTAGTATGCCAAGCCTGAGCAATCAGCTGTAATAAGCGACGTTCAACGTTTTTACGTTCTTCTTCTGTTAAATCATCGTGTTCGAGCTTACTTAAGCATTTATTGATTTCAACATGTTTATGTACTAAAGAACGGCGAGTGACTTCAGTGGGATGAGCGGTTAAAACAAGTTCGATGAGTAATTTTTCAACGGTCTCCATCACTTGTGCTTTAGGCATATTTTGTGCTTTTAAACGTTGAAATAACGCTCTAATCGAACGATCAGAAGCCACTTGATCATGATGCTGGCGAGAAACCGTTTGATATTGTTCAGCAATATTCGTGAGATTGAGAAACTGACTAAAGGCCCGTGCAACAGGAATAATGGTATCATTTGATATTGTTGCTAGCGTGTTCAAGAGTGCTTGACGCGCTTTATCATCGCCACTACGTGAGTTACGTGATAAAACACGAATATTTTCGATTAATTCAAGAATGTCACTGCCTTGTGCATCGCTAATAGTTTCGCCTAAAAAACGTCCAAGCATACTGATATTATTACGCATCGTAGCGTACTGCTGAATCATGAAATACCTCGCGGAATACAGTTAAATTAAAAATGAGTAAAGTTCAGAACTGGAGTAGATATAACCAAAATACTTACAAAGATCAATGAGAATTAATTTTTAAAATTAAAAAAATATCCTGCACAGTAAAATTGCTATCTTTTTTATTTTTTAAGTCGGTATATTAAATAGTTTTTAATAAATAAATGAAGTCACCTCACTTTTCATTAAGTGAGGTGAGATGTGTTAAAGAAGGGATTTAACGGATTTACGAATAACAAGTTCAGGATGCATTTCGATGACTTCACGTTGATCAGATTTCTCATTAATTCGTTCAAATAATAATGTGACCGCTCTTGCTCCTAAACGTGATTTAGATTGATGAATCGTCGTTAAAGGCGGTGAGTAAAAACGTGACGCATGAATATTATCATAACCAATAATAGAGATGTCTTCTGGAACACGTAATCCTTTTTCACCGATTGCGGAAATCGCACCAAGTGCCATTACATCATTGCAACAAAATACTGCACTTGGTCGTGTTGGCTGCGCTAAAATTTTATTCATGCACTCATAACCATCTTCAGGCTCAAAAAAACCTTCCATGACCCAATCTGGATTGATCGTCAACTTCGCGTCGTTCATGGCTTTAATAAACCCTTCATAGCGCGTTTTAGCCGTCGTTTTAGTGAGTTCACCAGCAATAATCCCGATATTTTGGTGCCCATTATCAATTAAATATTTCGTGGCAATGTAACCGCCTTCGAAACTGTGATCTTGGATGATATCTGTATGTTCATTATTAGGACCCCAATCCATGACAACCATTGGTAGCGAGGTAAAATTCGCTAATAAATCGAGTGAGTCTTGAGTATATTCAGCGCACATGACTAAGATGCCATCCACGCGTTTTTTGATTAACATTTCAAGGTGATTTTTGATTTTTTCGACGTTATTTTGCGTGTTACACAAAAAGAGCGAATAGCCTTGGCGATAACAATGTTCTTCAACGGCATGAATCACTTCAGCAAAATAAGGGGCTTCACTACTTGTTACAATCATCCCGATTGATTTTGTGGTATTGACTTTTAAACTGCGAGCGACCGCACTTGGTGAGTAATTTAATTCTTGAATAGCCTGTAAAACTAATTTTTCCGTTTCTGCTGCAACAAAGCGAGTTTTATTAATAACATGTGAGACGGTGGTCGTCGATACTCCCGCCATTTTTGCGACATCTTTGATTGTTGCCATAATTCTTTTTCTCCATACAAATTCTATCTATTATAAGGATTCAAATAGAATTGGTTAAGCGCTAGATGAGAAATATTTGTTGGGGGTCACATATTTTTTTACTGTAGTCGATCATTATGCTTCTATTCCAAATAAAATTATTGGTAGAATGGGCACTATTCATAATTTAATAAACACATGAGAGGTGAAATATGAGTGAATTTGGTTATGCAATGATGACAGTCGCATTGGCTTTAGGTTTGATTGTGGTATTAGCAACGTCTATTTTTTAATCATAACAAATTTTTTAGTAAAAAGCTGAGCGTGATGTGATCACCTCAGCTTTTTTATTTTAAACAAGCCTGGAGCGCTTGCGCGAGTTCAGGATAGGTAAATTGAAATCCTTCCGCTAACAATTTTTGTGGCATAATTTTTTGACTATCAAGCAGAAGCTGTGCTCTTTCGCCTAGTAAGAAATTTAATACAAATGCGGGGACTGTCGCAAAGTGCGGTCGTTTAAGCAGCTTACCTAAGGTGGCATTAAATTCTGCCTGACGAATCGGTGTGGGAGCAACAAAATTGAATGCGCCATGGCAAGTTGGATGATGTAGGAGAAAAAGGATGCCTTCTATCATATCCGCTAAGGCAATCCAGCTCCAATATTGTTGCCCATTTCCGAGTTTTCCCCCTAAGCCTAAGCGATAAAGGGGCAACATTTTACTCAGCGCCCCACCTTGATGAGACAGCACTATACCAGTACGTAATACGCAAACACGTGTGTTCGCTTTTAATGCAGTCGTTTCCCATTGTTGACAGAGTTGGCTAGGAAAGTGACTAGAAGGGAGAGACTTTTCTGTAATCAGAGCTTCACCTTTATCGCCATAATACCCCGTCGCTGAACCTGAAATGAACGTATGAGGTGGACGATCACTTTGATTGATCAACGCTGTGATTTGTGCAGTCAAATTGACTCGGCTGTGTAATAGACGATGTTTCTGCTTTTCTGACCAACGGCGTTGAAAAATTGGTTCGCCAGCGAGATTGATCACGGCATCGACCTCATTTAAGTTGGAGTATTGGCTAAGTGTTGTGATCAGTTTCACTGCACTCGGGAGTTGGGTATGTGCTCGTTCAGGTGAGCGAACTAACGCTGTAACTTGATGTCCTTGTTGTAATAAACGGACGGTTAATGTTGAGCCAATTAATCCTGTTGCACCAGTGATTAAGATCTGCATAGCACGCCCCTTGTGGTGTGGAGTCGATAATTAAAATTAGATAGAACTTTCAAATAGCTCGCGAATACTAGTAATTAAATCATCAATATTGGATTCACGGGTAGGCGTCACGAAAATGGTATCATCGCCTGCAATTGTCCCTAAAATACCGTCTGCTTTTCCAATAGAGTCGAGTAAGCGAGCAATAAGTTGGGCTGCTCCAGGCGTCGTTTTTATCACTACAACAAAGTGATTATGATCAATATCCAGCACTAAATTTTTAAGCGGGCTTTTAGTGTTTGGTACACTCAGTTCATTAGGTAAACAATACACCATTTCCATCCGTGTATTGCGTGTACGGACTGCACCAAATTTCGTTAACATTCGAGATACTTTAGACTGGTTAATATTGGTAAAGCCCAAATCTTGTAAAGCTTGCACAATTTCACTTTGCGAGCCAAAACGTTCTTGAGCTAACAAATCTTTAAACGCGTTGAGCAGGGTATCTGGCTTTTCGTTATTCATAATGACTTTCCTTTTGGCATTTGATGCGCTGATCTTGCATAAGTTTGCATAAATATGCAAATGAATTCCATAAGGTTGTTTTGATTTTAAGCAAAGTGCGGTCGCTTTTTCTTGAAAATTTGAGTTAGATCTCACTATTGAACTTATCTGTTTGAATTTATATTGGCTTCATTTTAGAATTTTATAGATTCACTTTATTAACCCATAAGGAGTAGCAAATGAAAGTTGCAGTTCTAGGTGCCGCAGGCGGTATTGGTCAAGCGTTAGCATTATTATTGAAATTACAATTACCAGCGGGTTCAGAGTTATCACTCTATGATATTGCGCCAGTCACCCCAGGTGTTGCTGCAGATGTTAGCCATATTCCAACCGCAGTAAGCGTGAAAGGTTTCGCTGGCGAAGATCCAACACCAGCATTGCAAGGTGCTGATGTGGTATTAATTTCTGCTGGCGTAGCACGTAAACCTGGTATGGATCGTTCAGACTTGTTTAATATCAATGCAGGTATTGTTCGTAACCTAATTGAAAAAGTGGCTGCCGTATGTCCAAAAGCATGCGTAGGAATCATTACTAACCCAGTTAATACCACAGTTGCGATTGCTGCAGAAGTATTGAAAAAAGCAGGAGTTTACGATAAACGTAAATTATTTGGTGTAACAACACTTGATATTATTCGTTCAGAAACGTTTGTCTCTGAATTGAAAAATTTAGATCCTGCTCGTACGACGGTTCCTGTCATTGGTGGGCATTCAGGTGTGACAATTTTACCGTTGCTTTCTCAAGTTCAATATGCTGAATGGAAAGCTGAAGAGATTGCACCGTTAACAAAACGTATCCAAAATGCAGGTACGGAAGTGGTTGAAGCAAAAGCTGGTGGCGGATCCGCAACATTATCTATGGCGCAAGCTGCAGCGCGTTTTGCACTTTCTTTAGTGAAAGGGTTACAAGGTGAGAATGTTGTAGAGTGTACCTATGTGGAAGGATGTGGTAAATACGCACGTTTCTTTGCACAACCTGTTCGTTTAGGTAAAGAAGGGGTCGAAGAGATTCTACCAATTGGTCCATTAAGTGCATTTGAACAACAAGCATTAGATTCAATGTTAGACACATTACGTGCAGACATTGAGTTAGGTGAGAAATTTGTAAATCAATAATTATCGTCTTATTGTGTTTAAGCGCATCACATTGAGTAGATGCGCTTTTTTTATCATAAAATCAGTTATTAAAATAAAATTTTTAATAAAAATCGTGAGTTAGTTCACATTATTAAAAATAACCATTTGCAAAATAAGGGTTATTTCCGTATTCTTAGCACAACTAAAAACAAGTGCTATAAAAATAGCCGACATATTTTGCTTTCCGAGTAGTGCCTTAACATAAGGCACTTTTTTTATGCCCAAAAAACACAATAAAAAAGCTGATAAGTTGATCAGCTTTTTGTTTATTGTCTGGAGATATTACATTTTTTCGACCGTTTTAATACCTAATAGCGCCAAACCTTGTTTTAAGGTGTTAGCGGTCAGTAAGGCGAGTTTTAAACGGCTTAGTTTTACTTGTTCATCTTCATTATTTAAGATTGGACAATGTTCGTAGAATGAAGAGAAGATTCCCGCGAGTTCGTATAAGTAGCTACACAAAACATGTGGTGTTCCTTCTTTGGCAACAACGTGAATTGCCTCTTCAAATTGTAATAATTTTACGGCTAAAGTATGCTCTTTTTCGTCAATAATCGCGACATTAACCGCTTTTAAATCCTGCTCTGTGAGCTGGCTGCGATTAAAGATTGAACGAATACGGGTATAAGCATATTGCATATATGGCGCCGTATTTCCTTCAAAACTCAACATATTATCCCAATCAAAGACATAATCGGTTGTACGGTTTTTCGATAAGTCAGCATACTTAACCGAACCAATTGCTACGGCCTCAATGACAGCCTTCTTCTCTTCTGCAGAGAGTGTGCTACTTTTTTCTTCAATTAACTGGCTGGCACGTTCTATCGCTTCATCTAATAAATCGGCAAGTTTAACTGTCCCACCTGTACGGGTTTTAAACGGTTTTCCATCTTTACCTAACATCATGCCAAAATTTTTATGTTCAAGTTGGAAATGATCGGGGACATAACCTGCCTTACGTGTAATTAGCCAAGCTTGTTGCATGTGTTGACTTTGTCGTGTATCAGAAAAGACTAAAGCACGATCTGCTTTTAACGTTTCATAACGGTATTTGGCTGCCGCAATATCCGTTGTGGTGTATAAGAAACCGCCATCTTTTTTCTGAACGATTACCCCCATTGCTTCGCCATCTTTATTCTTGAATTCATCAAGATAAACAACCCACGCGCCTTCATCTTCAACTGCTAACCCTTGCTTTTTAAGATCCTCTACGATACTTGGTAACATAGGATTATATAAACTTTCCCCCATGACATCTTTTTCGGTAAGTGTTACATTGAGACGATTGTAGTTTTCCTGGTTTTGTTGCATCGTGATATCTACGAGTTTTTTCCACATTGCGCGACAATATTCGTCTCCACTTTGGAGTTTCACTACGTAGTGACGGGCTTTTTCTGCAAACGCTGGATCCGCGTCATAGTGTTCTTTCGCCGCACGATAAAAAGCCTCTAAATCACTGAGCTCCATTTCTGAAGCCTGTTCATTTTCCATTTTTTCAAGGTAGGCAATCAGCATGCCAAATTGTGTGCCCCAATCACCTACATGGTTAGCACGAATGACATGATGACCTAAAAATTCGAGGGTACGCACCACCGCATCGCCAATAATTGTTGAGCGCAAATGTCCCACGTGCATTTCTTTGGCAACGTTCGGTGAAGAGTAGTCGGCTACGACGGTTTGTTGCTCTTCTGCTGTTACTCCTAATTTTTTATCACTAAAAGCAGCATCAATCTGTTTAGCTAACCAACTTTTATTTAAGAAAATATTAATAAATCCAGGCCCTGCAATTTCTATATGATCAGCAATAGCGTTTAAATCGAGATGTTGAATAACATGCTGAGCAAAATCTCGAGGATTCATCCCCGCTTTTTTGGCGGCTGCCATAATACCGTTTGCTTGATAATCACCAAATTGTGCTTTACTTGACTGACGTACAAGTGCATCACATTGTGAGTCAGCACCTGCAGAGACCATGGCTTGTGTTATCTTGTGAGAGAGAATAGATTGAATATTCACTGTATTTTGATACCTAAATTATGAATTAATAAAATAATCGGCTATGATACCGTTCTTTATCTATTCAGAAAAGATACTCATACAAAAAATGATAACTTTTGAACAAAACAACGTACTTTTACATAATGAAACCGCGCTTGCCCAAACGTTTTTGTCTTTTGAAGAAAAAATACAGCAATTAGCTCAAGCAATGAATTTGAGGTTAAATGAGTATGAAATTGATCACGTTGCTTTGCGTGCTAACACAACGGCGTTAGCAAAATATTGGCTGACACATTTCTTAAAGTGCGGTACAATTTTGAGCAATAATATCGTCAATGGACGGATGATTTATTTAATCAAATTAAATCAGCCCTTGCAGTTAGCTGGGCAACTCATTGACGTGATAGAATTACCTTTTCCAAAAGACAAAGTTTATTCTGTTGAAGGATGGGAACATATTGAAGTCGTGATCCCTTTTCTGCAACATGAAACAACAGAAGAATGGATAAAAAGGATTAATCTTTTGTTTTTGTGGAACCAATTAACGACATTAACGGTCAAAGTGAGCGAACCTAAAGTGGAAGGGGAGCGGTTACCTAACCCATCCATTGCAGTCAGCTTTGCAGATAATCGAGATAATCATACCTGCATTAAGATTCATCCTTATAATATCAAGCAAATTATTGAGGTCTAGTCAGCAAAGATGAAAAATGCAATTATGTTAGCCTGCGTGACAGCACTGAGTTTGGGGCTGGTTGCGTGTACAAAGAATCATAATGATCGCTATTATAATAATGGTTATCGTGCTGAAATTCTTTTCAGTGAATATAATGGTGAGAATTTATTGATTACAGTTCGTAAAAACAACTGTGAAAACAAAGAAGGTCCGTTGGAAACAATCCAAATGGACCACAAATATGATTCAACTTTAGTTGTTGGTGCTTGTGTTCGAGTACTAGAGAATCATGAGGGATTAAAGAATATTTCAACATTTAATCCAAAATCACCTATATAATTTTATTTTCAGGTAGGAGTTTTATGAAAAAAATTACGTTAGCATTAGCTATTTTAATGAGTTTAGGTTTAGCAGGTTGTGCCAATACTGACATTTATAGCGGTAATGTTTATGAAGGCAATCAATCGAAAGAAGTGCGTTCAATTAGTTACGGAACGATCGTTTCAAGTCGTCCTGTGAAAATTCAAGCAGATAACCAAGGCGTCTTAGGTTCAGTCGGCGGTGGCGTACTGGGTGGTATTGCAGGTTCTGGTATCGGTGGCGGTACAGGGCAAATGATTGCAACAACTGTCGGTGCAATTGCGGGTGCGGTGATTGGTAGCAAAGTTGAAGAAAAAGCAACTCAAGTGGATTCATTAGAACTGGTTATCAAAAAAGATAATGGTCAGGAAATCGTTGTTGTACAAAAATATGATGCGAGTTTAATGCCTGGTGCACGCGTGCGTATCGTAGGTGGCTCGAAAGTGAATGTCTCTGTAATTAGATAAACTTTTGTCTTCTAGATAAAAGGCTTTCAGGTTTGTCTGAAAGCCTTTTTGTTTTTTAGTGAGTATGTGAATAAAAAGATTTTTTATAATTTCTTTTTAAATACATGATAGAATTATCCGATTTTTTATTTTGTTTTATTTATTCACAGGGTTAATCAATGAAACCAAGTATTGTCAGTAAATTAGAAAGTTTAAAAGAGCGTCACGAAGAGCTAGAAGCGCTGTTAGGTGAGGCTTCTGTTATTAGTGATCAGGATAAATTTCGTGCGTATTCAAAAGAGTATGCACAATTAGAAGATGTTGTGAAATGTTTTGCGCGTTGGAACCAATTACAAAACAATGTCGAAGAAGCACAGTTTTTGCTAGATGATCCAAGCATGAAGGACATGGCTCAAGAAGAAATTGAAATGTGTAAGGCGGAAATCGAACAAGTTGAGCAGCAATTACAAATTCTCTTATTACCTAAAGATCCGAACGATGAATATAACTGCTATTTAGAGATCCGCGCTGGAACGGGCGGTGACGAAGCGGGCATTTTCGCTGGCGATTTATTCCGTATGTACAGTCGCTATGCAGAAGGCAAACGTTGGCGAGTCGAAGTACTAAGTGCGAATGAAAGTGAACAAGGTGGCTATAAAGAAATCATTGTAAAAGTCAGTGGTGAAGGAGTATATGGTCAACTTAAATTTGAATCTGGTGGACATCGTGTTCAGCGTGTCCCTAAAACTGAATCACAAGGTCGAATTCACACTTCTGCTTGTACGGTAGCCGTTATGCCTGAGTTACCAGAGTCTGAGTTACCTGAAATTAATCCATCAGATTTGCGCATTGATACTTATCGTTCTTCTGGGGCTGGGGGGCAGCACGTTAACACAACGGATTCTGCAGTACGTATTACACATATTCCAACGGGTATTGTGGTGGAGTGCCAAGATGAACGCTCACAACATAAAAATAAAGCAAAAGCATTATCTGTGTTAGCTTCACGTATTGTTCAAGCTGAAAAAGAGCGCCAAGAACAAGCACAAGCGGATACGCGTCGTAACTTGTTAGGTTCGGGTGACCGATCAGATAAAATTCGCACATATAATTACCCACAAGGTCGTGTTACGGATCACCGTATCAATTTAACAGTATATCGTTTGGAAGAAGTGATGAATGGGAAAATTGATGAGCTGATTCAACCTATTATCACAGAATATCAAGCGGATCAATTAGCCGCGTTATCTGAACAAGCATAAAGCCGTGAACCTCGAGAACGTGATTGAGACGTTGAGTGGTATCCGAGGAAATAATATATGCAATATAATAAGAAGAAAGCGAGCGGGTTCTCTGAACCTGCCTTTTTTATTTCTGATGAGGTTCAATTAGCAAATCGTTTTAAGCGTTTTATGGCCAATTGGATAAATCTGATTTTTTTATTTATCCTGTTCTCTATTTCGGTTGTTGCTTATGAATATTGTGCTGAGAAGACAAAACAGTCAGTAGACATTTTATTATATTGGTTGTTATCTGTGAGTTGTTATTTGTTTGTACAATTAGTTTTGATGAAATATTATGGGCAAACTTTAGGCAAGCATCTGCTAGGTCTCATTGTCGTGAGTCAACAAGATTATCGTCGATTACCTTATTGGTGTTATGTTGTACGTGAGCTATTGGATATATTATTTTGTTTATTACAACTCCCTTTTTTAGTGAGTCTCATGATGATGTTAAAAACAAAACGGTGGCGTTCTTTATCGGATATGTGCGTTTCTTCTGTTGTAATTGAAATAAAAAATAAACGTTAAATGGATAAGCATATTTTTGACAAACAACGGGTATTTGATATTACCCCTAACTATTTAGCCTGTTTAGTGATTACGGGAGTGAAAACCACAACCTGTTCTGGTCGACTTTTGTATGATATTCGGCGGGAAGCATTGCCTCAAGTGAATGAGGTAGTACAAATCTTAGACTCTCAACATCGACCTCTTGCCACAATCAAATTGCATACAGTTGAGCAATTTGCGTTTGGACAAGTACCAAAAATCTATGCTCAAATGGAGGGAGAAGAGTACGAGGTATGGTTTGAACGTCATCAAGTATTTTTTAATCAACAATTAGCAGAGTTGAGATGCCAAGAAGTTGATCAATACACAGGTGTTTGCAATAAAAATGTGACAGGTGATTTTCAAGTAATATGTGAACAATTTTGTGTTGTGCATATTGAACCCAAAAGTTATGCCGAGTGGCTGAGTTTTGCAGAAAAAGTACTCTTAGAGCGCACGCTTAATGACCCCTATCTTAATATAAAACGTGATATCCAAGTGTTGCTGTCTTTTGTGACAGGGCGAAATAAAGCTGCTATTTTAGCCTTTCCAGAAACATTGCTTTGTACTGAACAATTACAACATCTTGCCCAGTTATTAGTTCGTCGCGCTAACGGTGAGCCGATAGCTTATATCATTGGTGAGAAAGAGTTTTGGTCATTGCCGTTAAAAGTCTCGCCAGACACCTTAATTCCACGTCCAGATACGGAGATCTTGGTAGAAAAAGCATTGGAAATCGCGCTCTCCCGTTTAAATGCACCAGATTTCTCTGGGGAGTTAACCATTTTAGACCTTGGAACAGGAACGGGGGCTATTGCCTTGGCGCTAGCCGCAGAGTTAATGCCTTGCGCGAAAAAGCGCGGAGTCAATGTGAAGATTTTAGGGGTAGATGTCGTGCAGGGGGCTGTTGAGTTGGCCAAGCAAAATGCGCAACAACATCAACTTGAGGTGGAATTTGTACAAAGTCATTGGTTTTCGGCACTGACGTCAACCATGAGGTTCGATGTTATTGTAAGTAATCCACCTTATATTGATGCGGATGATGTTCATCTTTCTCAAGGTGATGTGCGTTTTGAACCTCGAAGTGCGTTAGTGTCTGAGCAACAAGGTTATGCAGATTTACAAGAAATTATTCAACAAGCGCGTCATTTTCTGAAAGACGGCGGCTATTTGTTAGTCGAACACGGCTGGCAACAAGGGGAAAAAGTGCGGTCTATTTTTCAAAAAAATCAATGGCAAGCCATTTCAACAATACAAGATTACAGCAGTAATGAGAGAGTGACCTTAGGTGTTTGGGGGGTAACAGAATGAAATATATCAAGAAAGCACTTTATGATGAAATGTTAGCTTTTTACAATACAACATTACATAATCATGAAGAAGTATTACGTATCCGTGGGCAAATTGGACACTTAGTGCGTGCTGCACGTAAAGCAATTCCTGACGAAATGGATGCAAAAGCGAAGATCCATTTATTATTGCAATTATTCTATGGGGAGTGGGGCTTTCATTGTGATCCCCAGTCTTATTTTCTGTCTTCCAATTTGTATTTAAATGATGTGTTAGACAGACGTCGAGGGATGCCTGTTAGCCTTGGGGCCATTTTGTTGTATATCGCAGATCGGTTGAACTTGCCACTTTATCCAGTCGATTTCCCAACACAATTAGTGTTACGTGCGGATGTGGACGGTGAGGTTGCCTTTATTAATCCGTGGGATGGGCAATATATTCCAAGAGCATTATTAAATAAATGGTATGAAGGGGCGATGGGATTTGGGGTCGAATTGACGCCCACAGACTTAGCTGTAGCAGAAGTAGGGGATTTATTGGGACGTTTTAGACAACTGGCAAAGAATGCGTTAATTCGAGAAGAACGGAATGATGAAGCATTGCGCTATATTTCACATTTGATGCACTATAACCCCGATGATCCTTATGAAGTTCGCGATCGTGGTTTGGTGTTAGCGCAGATGGGCTGTTACCATGTGGCGACAGAAGATTTTGAATATTTTATTGATCAATGTCCGCAAGATCCCACTGCCGCATTACTGAAAACACAATTAGAAGAATTAAAACAAGATTCTTATCCTATTCACTAAGAAGGAAAACATGATGCAAAACAAAGTAATTCGTTTAGATAAGATTGAAATTGCTAATGACAAACCATTTGTATTATTCGGTGGGATGAATGTCTTAGAGAGTCGTGATATGGCAATGCAAGTGTGTGAAGCCTATGTCAACGTCACAGAAAAGTTAGGCGTTCCTTATGTGTTTAAAGCCTCATTTGATAAAGCCAATCGTTCTTCCATCCATTCTTACCGTGGGCCAGGCATGGAACAAGGCTTACATATTTTCGAAGAGTTAAAAAAGACGTTTGGCGTTAAAGTAATTACGGATGTACATGAAATTTATCAGTGTCAGCCTGTCGCTGAAGTGGCTGACATTATTCAACTTCCTGCTTTTTTAGCGCGTCAAACTGACTTAGTTGAAGCAATGGCTAAAACAGGTGCGGTCATTAATGTGAAAAAACCACAATTCTTGAGTCCTGGTCAAATGGGCAACATTGTTGAGAAAATTGAAGAATGTGGCAATGATAAAGTCATTTTATGTGATCGTGGTACTAATTTTGGTTACGATAATCTTGTCGTCGATATGTTAGGGTTCTCGGTCATGAAAAAAGTGTCTAAAGGTTGTCCCGTTATTTTTGATGTTACTCACGCATTACAATGCCGAGACCCATTTGGCGCTGCTTCAGGCGGTCGTCGCGGTCAAGTGACTGAATTAGCGCGGGCAGGGATGGCTGTAGGATTAGCAGGGCTATTTTTAGAAGCACATCCTAACCCAAATCAAGCAAAATGTGACGGTCCTTCTGCGTTACCACTTTCAGCACTTGAAGGTTTTGTGACTCAAATGAAAGCGATTGATGATTTAGTCAAACAGTTTCCAGCGTTAGATACATCCAATTAACGTTTTCTTGATAAAAAAGCATCGGGCGTTTTTGTGTGATTATGTTGCTATCAACCCGTCTTACAAAATGATGTCTTGTTGTGAATGGGAAAAAGCCTCTACGATAGAGGTTTTTTCTTTAATCGGGCGAATGTACAAAACAATAATGTGATTTTATAAAATTTGTATTTGCTATCTCAATTCAAATTGGACACAATACTTATTCATTGCAATATTAAAGGAGTGACCAATGTTAAAAATCGTTTTTCTTGATAGTACTGCTATTCCGAAGCACATTCCGATTCCTCGTCCTCGTTTTGAACATGAATGGATTGAGTATGAACATACCTCGTCGGATCAAGTTGTTGAGCGTATGCAAGACGCAGAAATTGCAGTAACCAGTAAAGTTGTGTTTAGTCGTGAAGTGATGCAACAATTACCGAAATTGAAGCTGATCGCGATTACGGCAACAGGAACGAATAACGTCGATTTAGTGGCGGCTAAATCACTTGGTATTGCAGTGAAGAATGTGACAGGTTATTCCGCTACAACAGTACCTGAACATGTATTAGGTCTCATTTATGCGTTAAAACATAGCATCATGAGCTGGTATCGTGATCAACTCTCTGCCAAATGGGCTGATAGTAAACAATTTTGTTATTTCGATTATCCGATTACGGATGTAAAAGGGTCAACCTTAGGTGTTGTTGGTAAAGGGTGCTTAGGTTCTGAAATTGGCCGTTTAGCAACTTTACTCGGTATGAATGTTCTTTATGCAGAACACCGTGGTGCGACAGCTTGTCGGGAAGGTTATACCCCATTTGAAGAAGTATTAAAACAGGCTGATATCATTACGCTACATTGCCCATTAACTGAAACCACACAAAATTTAATGAATAAAGAAACACTGGGATTAATGAAAAAAGGTGCTTTTTTAATTAATACAGGGCGTGGTCCATTAGTGGATGAGCAAGCATTGGTGGATGCCTTAGAAAGTGGGCATTTAGGCGGAGCAGCCGTAGATGTGTTAGTAAAAGAACCGCCAGAGAAAGAGAATCCTATTATTCAAGCGGCGACACGTTTACCAAATTTAATTGTGACACCACATATTGCTTGGGCATCTGACAGCGCAGTGACTACATTAGTCAACAAAGTGACACAAAATATTGAAACCTTTGTTAAAGAGGAATTCAACCTATAATGACAAAATATCGTGAGGTTGTTGCATAAAATTCATGCAATAATAGCACGATATTTTTATTGCTAATTTTTAGGAAAATATGACATTTTCAGTTCCTTTCTTTATTGCCTTACGTTATTGGCGAGCAAAAAGTGCGGATCGTTTTGGACGATTAGTGACGAATTTAGCGAGTATTGGCATTGTATTAGGTGTGATGGCACTTATTATTGTTTTATCGGTGATGAATGGGTTAGAACAGCACCAAAAGCAACAAGTGCTTGCTGATTTGCCTCATGCAATTATCATTCCCAAGAATCAACCTATTGCGTTAACTGACAATATATTAACGTTACCTGATAGTGTGACAAAAGCGGTTGCGATTAATCAGACTCATATCATTTTACAAACTGCAAAAGGGGTGAGTGCTGGTCAAGCAATTGGCGTTCAACATTTGTCAGATGATCCGTTACTCTCTACGATTTTTAACACGGAATTCGAGCACGTTTTGCCAGCTGGTGCATTTAATGTTGTCATTGGCTCATCATTGGCTCAAAAATTACAACTTCATGTTGGTGATAAAGTACGCCTAATGATTACTGACAATAGTCAATATACGCCTTTTGGTCGTGTCCCTGTTCAACGTTTGTTTACTGTGAGTGATATCTATTATACGAATGCAGATATATCGAGCTATCAAGTTTTCGTGAATTTAAGTGACATTGGTCGTTTAATGCGTATTCAACCAACACAGGCTCAAGGCTATCGATTATTTTTAAATGATCCTTTCCAAATTGTGACGCTTCCACAGTTTTTTAGTCCAGAAGCATGGACTATTAAAGATTGGCGTGAGCAAAAAGGGGAGTTTTTTCAAGCGGTCAGAATGGAAAAAAATATGATGGGCTTGTTGATTAGTTTGATTATTATCGTGGCAGTTTCCAACATCATTACATCTTTGAGTTTAATGGTGGTGGATAAGCAAGGAGAAATTGCCATTCTGCAAACTCAAGGGCTAAATAAAAGCCAAGTGCGGTCCATTTTTATTTATCAAGGTTGTTTAGTCGGGAGTGTTGGCACAGTCATTGGGACTATATTAGGTATATTCGTCACATTCAATTTAGACCGTTTAGTGAATTTGATTAATCCGCAAGGCATTTATCTGCCTACCGCACTTGAGCCAACTCAACTCGCGATCATTATTGGTTTTTCTTTACTTTTATCGCTGCTTTCAACGATTTATCCTGCTTATCGTGCCGCAAAAATTGAACCTGCAGAAGCATTACGTTATGAATAAAAAGGCTGCAAACGAAATGAAACAACATTTATTACATTGTCAGAATATTAGTAAGTTTTATCAAGAAGGGCAAATTCAGACTCAGGTATTGAAAGATGTCTGCTTTTCTATGGAAGAAAATGAGCTGGTGGCGATTGTCGGCAGTTCGGGCTCAGGTAAAAGTACGTTGTTACATACATTAGGTGGATTAGATCAACCGACGCAAGGGGAAGTGTTTATCAAAGGGCAATCCTTGCAAAAAGCAAGCCCAAATCAGCTCGCAAAATTGCGTAATCAATATCTTGGCTTCGTGTATCAATTTCATCATTTAATGGCGGATTTTACAGCATTAGAAAATGTCATGATGCCGATGTTAATTGGACAGCAAAATAAAACAGAAGCCAAAGACCGTGCAGAAAAAATGTTAGCAGCAGTGGGGTTATCCCATCGTATTTCACACCGCCCTTCAGCTTTGTCTGGTGGAGAGCGTCAACGTGTTGCGATTGCTCGGGCATTGGTCAATCATCCCGCGTTAGTGTTAGCCGATGAGCCAACAGGAAATTTGGATCGTAAAACAACGGAAAGTATCTTTGAGTTAATTCAACAGCTGAATCAAGAACAGAATATTGCTTTTCTTTTAGTGACTCATGACTTAGGTTTAGCGGAAAAGTTAACACGTCGCTTAGTGATGCAAGACGGTGTATTACGTGAGGAAGGGTAAATGAATACGCCTTTTTTTATTAGTTGGCGCTATCAGCGCAGTAAGCAAAAAAATCGTCTAGTAACATTGATTTCTACATTCTCTAGTATTGGCATTGCATTAGGTGTCGCGGTGTTAATTCTTGGTCTAAGTGCAATGAATGGCTTTGAACGAGAATTAAATCATCGCATTCTTTCTGTGGTTCCCCATGCTGAAATCATGATTTATCCCAATGATAATCAATCGCCAGCTATCGAAAATGGTGCAGCATTAATCCAACGTCTTGCGCAACATGAACAAGTTCGGGGGATTTCGCCTTATGTAAGTTTTACCGCACTCGTTGAAAATGGGACGAAACTGAAAGTCGTGCAAGTGAAAGGGATTGATAAAACACAACAAGATCATGTCAGCACATTAGGGCATTTTGTTTTAGATCAGGCGTGGGAACGTTTTGATCAACAAAGCGGCTTAATTTTGGGGTATGGGATTGCCCGTGATCTTGAGGTCCAAGAAGGAGATTGGGTGACATTGCTGATCTCTCAACAGACAGAGAATAATCAATTGACTCAACCTGTGCGCCACCGTATACAAATTAGCGGTATTTTGCGTTTAGATGGGCAGCTTGATCACAGTTATGCTTTACTCCCTCTTCGTCAGGCACAAGAATTATTAGGACTGACATCTGCACAAATTCACGGGGTTGAGCTAAAAGTCAGTCAGCCTTTTGCCGTACAATCTTTGCAGTATCCAATGCTACAAGACTATCCGCAAGCGCTTTATGTTCAAAATTGGGTCAGTAAATTTGGTTATATGTACCGTGATATTCAGCTCATTCGTAGTGTGATGTATATTGCGATGGTGTTGGTGATTGGAGTCGCCTGTTTTAATATTATTTCGACGTTGATCATGGCAGTCAAAGATAAACAAGGTGATATCGCAATTATGCGTACATTAGGGGCAAATAATCGTTTTATTAAACAAATTTTTGTTTGGTATGGCTTGCAAGCTGGCATGAAAGGGTGTTTAATTGGCATCCTTTTAGGTGTAATTTTGTCCTTGAATTTGACGCAAATTATTCATGGTGTTGAATCCTTAATCGGTAGAAAATTATTATCAGATGGTATTTATTTTGTCGATTTTTTACCAAGTGAGTTACATTGGCAAGATGTGTTGTTGGTTTTCATTTCGGCGTTAATGCTCAGTTTAATCGCCAGTTTATATCCAGCTAATCGAGCCGCTAAATTGCATCCCGCGCAAGTCCTCAGTAGCCATTAAATGTAATGTTTCGCGATGAGCGATAAATGATTTATTTTCAGATGAGACCCGCGCCTCAGATTGACGTCATTTTTATGTAAAAAGAAGTAAGTGAGAGCAGTATGACAGAATATAAAAACGAGATTCATATTGAGAATGATGATACTCGTATTGATAAAATTGAGCAGGTATTACCCCCCGTAGCGTTATTAGAAAAATTTCCTGCGAGTGATAAAGCGGTTCAGGTTGTGAAAGAAACGCGTAGAAAAGCACATGATATTATTCATCAAAATGATGATCGTTTATTAGTCGTGATGGGACCTTGTTCTATCCATGAACCACAATCTGCCATGGAATATGCTAAACGTCTTCACATCATGCGTGAAAAATATCGTGATACGCTTGAGATTATTATGCGAGTGTACTTTGAAAAACCGCGTACTACAGTGGGTTGGAAGGGATTGATTAATGATCCTCATCTCAATGGTACTTTCGCATTGAACGATGGATTGCGTATAGCTCGCAAGCTTTTGTCAGATATCAATGATCTCGGTGTGCCTGCAGCAGGTGAATTTTTAGATATGATTACGCCACAATATTTAGCTGATTTTATGAGCTGGGGAGCAATTGGGGCGAGAACAACAGAATCACAAGTGCACCGTGAATTAGCCTCTGGGCTGTCATGTGCGGTTGGGTTTAAGAATGGCACTAATGGCGGTGTGAAAATTGCACTAGATGCCATTGGTGCAGCAGAAGCACCACATTACTTTTTATCCGTAACAAAATTTGGGCATTCTGCGATTGTATCGACGAAAGGTAACGAGGATTGTCATATCATTTTACGTGGTGGGGACAACGGACCAAATTATCATGCGGAAGACATTGCTGCCGTGTGCGCGGATATTGAGAAAAGTGGACGTATTCCACACATTATGGTGGATTTTAGCCATGCAAACAGCCATAAACAGTTTAAAAAACAGTTAGATGTTTGCGCCAGTGTATGTGAACAAATTGCCAAAGGTTCAACACAAATTTTTGGTGTGATGGTGGAAAGTCACCTTGTTGAAGGGCGTCAAGATCTGGTTGAAGGCAAAGCTCTGCATTATGGACAAAGTATCACAGATGCGTGCATTGGTTGGGAAGACAGTGAGGCTGTATTGGCTGCCTTATCAAGTGCGGTCATGTCTCGTCGAGAAATCCATAAATAATACTTTTCTGCGCCAGTGTTACCTGGCGCATTTTTTTCACATTTATCTTCTTCCTTTTCGTTTATCTTTTCTAAGTTTTTATTTTGAACCGCTGTGTTAAGTGGTGTTGATTAACCAGAGCGCGTGATTTCTATTCTGATCAAAAATTATTACGCAAACGTTTGCTTTTCTGTGCTATGGGATTATAATGCAACGATTTTTTTAATTTTTAACCAAGGAATTGATAATGAGCTTAGATAATTTTAGTTTAAAGCCAGTCCCACAGCATGAACGTAAAGGGGGAATTGCCCTGACTTTTGTAATGCTAGGGTTGACCTTTTTCTCTGCAAGTATGTGGACAGGGGGAACATTAGGGACCTCATTAACTTATGATGATTTTTGGACGGCTATTTTAGTGGGTAACTTAATGTTGGGGGTCTATACCTCTTGTCTAGGGTATATCGGAGCAAAAACGGGGCTGACGACACACATTTTGGCGCGTTATTCCTTTGGTGTGAAAGGATCTTGGTTGCCCTCATTATTATTAGGTGGAACACAGGTCGGTTGGTTTGGCGTTGGGGTGGCTATGTTTGCGATTCCTGTAAATAAAGTCACTGGAATTGATGTCAATACCTTAATTATCCTTTCTGGTGCATTAATGACGATCACCGTTTACTTTGGTATTTCTGCACTTACTATTTTATCGGCAGTGGCAGTGCCTGCGATTGCACTATTGGGCTCTTATTCCGTTTATCTTGCTGTGACTGATGCGGGTGGATTAGATGTGTTGCGCCAAATTGTGCCAAAAGAAAGTATGCCTTTATCGATGGCAATTACATTAGTGGTTGGTTCATTTATTAGTGCTGGGAGTTTAACTGCGGATTTCGTACGTTTCGGTCGTGTGCCAAAGCAAGCGATTATTATCAGTATGATTGCCTTTTTCTTAGGTAACTCGTTGATGTTTATTTTTGGAGCAGCAGGGGCATCAGTGAAAGGCATGGCTGATATTTCGGATGTGATGGTAGCACAGGGCTTAATTTTACCTGCTATCATTGTACTTGGTTTGAACATTTGGACTACGAATGATAATGCATTGTATGCGTCTGGTTTAGGTTTTGCCAATATCACGGGATTAAGTAGCCGTATTTTATCGATGGTAAATGGTGCGATTGGTACGTTGTCTGCGCTTTGGTTATACAATAACTTTGTTGGTTGGTTAACGTTCTTATCATCGGCGATTCCTCCTGTGGGTGGGGTGATCATTGCTGATTATCTCTTACGTCGTCAGGCTTACCAAGAGTTTGAGCAGGCAAAATTTGTGAATATCAACTGGATTGCCATTGTAGCCGTTGCGATTGGTGTGGCTTGTGGCAAATACTTACCAGGTATTATTCCAGTGAATGCAGTATTGGGTGGTGCTATTTCATATTTAATTCTTAATCCATTATTAGCAAAAAAACTGGCAACAAAATAGGAATCGGTGATGTTAATTAAAAATGTACATTTGGCAAATAAAGAAGGACTTTGGCAAATTCTGGTTGAAAATGACAAGATTGCACGTATTTGTCCACATGATGAAGTTATCGCTTATGAAGGGAAAATTCTTGATGCTGAGGGGGGGATTGCGTATCCACCGTTTGTTGAGCCACATATTCATCTTGATGCGACTCAAACTGCAGGACAACCGAATTGGAATCAGTCGGGTACTTTATTTGAAGGCATTGAGCGTTGGGCAGAGCGAAAATCGTTATTAAGCCACGAAGATGTGAAAGCGCGTGCGTGGAAAACGTTGAAGTGGCAGATTGCAAATGGGGTGCAATACGTGCGTACACATGTCGATGTGTCTGATCCCACATTAACGGCATTGAAAGCTATGCTAGAGGTTAAAAAAGAAGTTGCACCTTGGATTGACTTACAAATTGTGGCTTTTCCTCAGGAAGGCATTTTATCCTATCCAAATGGTGAGGCGTTATTGGATCAAGCGATGGCAATGGGGGCGGATGTTGTTGGCGGTATCCCGCATTTCGAATTTACTCGCGAATATGGCGTTGAGTCGATGCACATAGCCTTTAATATCGCACGGAAATACGGCAAGCAAATTGATATTCATTGTGATGAAATTGACGATGAACAATCTCGCTTTGTTGAAACCGTTGCAGCACTTGCATTGAAATATGAAATGGGTGATAAGGTCACTGCAAGTCATACGACGGCAATGCACTCTTATAACGGAGCGTATGCTTCACGTTTATTCCGTTTATTGAAAATGTCTGGTATTCATTTTGTGGCGAATCCATTAGTGAATATTCATCTACAAGGACGATTTGATACTTATCCTAAACGTCGTGGGATCACACGTGTCAAAGAAATGTTGAAGAATCAGATCAATGTGTGTTTTGGACACGACGATGTGTTTGACCCTTGGTATCCATTAGGGACAGCCAATATGTTGCAAGTGTTACATATGGGCTTGCATGTTTGTCAGTTAATGGGCTATGGTCAGATCAATGAGGGATTGAAATTAGTGACAGAAAATAGCGCCAAAGCGCTAGGGCTAACAGATTATGGTCTGCAAGAAGGAAATTCTGCTCACTTAATTATTTTACCTGCTAAAAATGGGTTTGATGCAGTAAGAAGACAAGTACCGACACGTTACTCTATTCGTTTTGGTAAAGTCATTGCAGAAACCAAGTTGGCGGAAACACAGATCTATTTAGATCAGGCTGAGTCGATTACCTATTGTTAGGTGTGATGGCGTTCAGTCAGGATTAAAACCATCAAAATGAAAGTGCGGTCAAAAATTTAGAAAATTTGACCGCACTTTTTTAGATAGTTGTGTTATTCGACTTTTACAATCCAGCCTTCAGGCGCTTCAATATCACCAAACTGAATGCCTACCAGTTCGTTATATAATTTTGTGGTCACTTCACCTACTTCAGTTTCTGAATAAAATACATGGAAGTGATCGCCATATTGAATAGCGCCAATTGGTGTAATCACGGCGGCAGTACCGCAGGCCCCTGCTTCTTTAAATTGATCTAATTGATCAATATATACATCTCCCTCTTCTGTTTCTAAGCCCAAGCGTTCTTTGGCTAAATAAAGTAAGGAATATTTTGTGATACTTGGCAAAATAGAAGGAGAGAGTGGGGTAATAAATTTATTGTCTTTTGTGATCCCAAAGAAGTTTGCAGAACCGACTTCTTCAATTTTAGTATGGGTAGTTGGATCGAGATAAATACAGTCACCAAAACCATTTAATTTAGCTTTTTTGCCAGGATATAAACTGGCAGCATAGTTTCCTCCCACTTTGGCGGCACCCGTACCTTGTGGTGCTGCGCGGTCATAGTTAGACACTAAGAAATTTGTTGGTTTTAATCCACCTTTAAAATAGGCGCCAACAGGACAACAAAAGATAGAGAAAATATATTCTGGAGCGGGATTTACACCAACATTATCACCTACACCAATTAAGAAAGGACGTAGATAGAGTGTTGCACCTGTACCATAAGGGGCTAGCCATTCTTGGTTTGCTTTGACAACTTGTTTACAGGCATCGATAAACATGTCGGTTGGTACTGTCGGCATTAATAAACGTTGACAACTGCGTTGCATACGCTCTGCATTTTGATCGGGACGGAACAAATTGATCGAACCATCTTTACAACGATAGGCTTTTAAGCCTTCAAAACATTGCTGACCATAGTGTAATGCAGTGGAACCTTCACTGATGTGTAAAACGTTATCTTTTGTCAATTCCCCTTTAGACCATTTACCGTCTTTCCAATAGGCAATATAGCGATAATCCGTTTTGATATAACCGAAGCCCAAATTCTGCCAATCAATATTTTTTGTCATTGTTATGTCCTTTCTATTTTATTGTGTTTGAGAGTACTTTTTAATCTACACCATTCTTGATGGCTTGCAAGCCTTTGCGTAAAAAAATTTAGTGAATTGAATAATAACGGCAGAAAAACGAAATATCTTGAAGTTAAACAAGCAATCAGCAAGTGGCTATGTTAAAATTCTAGACATAAAAAAACACCGCTCAAATGAGCGGTGTATAACCAAAAGGGTTTAAAATAAATATACAGGAAGTGAAAATAAGTAACTGTAAAAGTTACTCTGTTTGGTTTCCCAAACAATATGCAAACACAACATCATACTTAAGTCCGAAAACTCTTAACCAGTAAGGAATTACCATTCATTAAGTATGAGGGCATTTTAAGGGGAAGTATGGGTATGAACAATCGATATTTTTTTATATCAAACATTAAAAAAACTAATGCGAAGTGCATTTTTTCTATTATAGATCAAAAATTTAACATTGAGAAGAGTATATGTGTAAACGTTTGCCTCCCTTGAATTCATTGAAAGCATTTGAATCTGCAGCAAGGCATTTAAGCTTCACAAAAGCGGCTGAAGAATTGTTTGTCACACAGGCCGCCGTGAGTCATCAAATAAAACTGTTAGAAGATTTTTTAGGCATTACATTATTTAAACGGAAGAATCGTGCGTTAGAATTGACCGAATTAGGGAAAGCATATTTCACGGATATCACGAAAATATTGCATCGATTAGCAGAGTCAACGGATAAATTATTAGCACAAAAAAATAATAAACATCTTACAATTAGCGTACCGCAAACATTCGGTATACAATGGCTGGTCCCACATTTAAGTGACTTTAATCAGCACTATCCTGAGATTGAAGTGCGTTTGAAGGGCGTTGATCAAGACGAAGGCTTGCTAAGCAAAGATATTGATATCGCGATTTATTATGGACAAGGAAATTGGGAGAATTTGCAGGTTGAAAAATTAGTTGAAGAAAACCTTCTCATTTTAGCCTCACCCAAATTATTAGAACAACATCCCGTTCAGCAAAAAGAAGATTTGAAAAACCATACCTTAATTCATACACATACGCGTGATAACTGGAAAAACATGGCTAATTTTTTGCAGCTTGATGAGTTGAATATTCAACAAGGCTCGTTATTTAGTCACACTTTCATGGCGTTGCAAGCTGCAATACATGGGCAAGGATTGGTACTTGCCAACCGTATTTTAGCCCAGCAAGAGATTGATAATGGTAATTTACAAGTGGTTCTCCCTACGAACTTACATGATCCCAAGTCCTTTTATGTGGTGAATCACTTTGATGTAAATGATGAACGTATTCAAGCCTTCCGAGCTTGGATCATTGAAACAATGAAACAGAAGTAATGAATAAATTAATTTTATATTGCCGTTCGGGATTTGAAAAAGAAGTGGCGGCAGAAATCACAGAAAAAGCTAGCGCACTGGGTGTGTTTGGTTTTGCACGTGTCGTTGAAAATAGTGGGTACTGCGTCTTTGAATGTTATCAAGATGGGGAAGCGGATCAGTTAGCAAGAATGATACCTGTCAATCAGCTCATTTTTGCTCGTCAATTGTTAGTGGTGTCGGATTTATTGACTGATTTGCCATTGCATGATCGGATTTCGCCTATTCTTCAACAATACCAAAACGTAGCAACGCAGATTAATCTTAAACAGAGTAATGAAATTTGGGTAGAAACAGCAGACACCAATCAAGCAAAAGAGCGCCTTGGTTTTTGTCGTAAATTTACGGTGCCATTACGTCAAGCATTAAAAACACAAGGTTGGTTAGGTGCAACGGCTAATCCATCGCGCACACTTACGCTACATGTCTTTTTCATTAATACAAACAGTTGTTACGTCGGGTATTCTTATAATCAATATCATTGTGTGCATTTTATGGGCATCCCACGTCTCAAATTTCCTGCGGATGCGCCAAGTCGCTCAACATTAAAATTAGAAGAAGCTATTTTAGCATTTATTCCAAAAGAGAGTGCAGCACAGCGTTTAAATGACAAGATGTATGCTGTGGATTTAGGTGCATGCCCAGGTGGATGGACTTATCAATTAGTGAAGCGAGGTTTATTTGTTTATGCCGTTGATCATGGCAAAATGGCAGACAGCCTACACGAAACAGGACGCATTGAGCATTGTGCAGAAGATGGGTTTAAGTTTCAGCCACCTAAACGGACTAAAATTGATTGGTTAGTTTGTGACATGGTTGAACAGCCTAGTCGTATCGCAAATTTAATCTTGAAATGGCTTGTGAATGGTTGGTGTTATGAAACGATTTTTAATCTTAAATTACCAATGAAAAAGCGTTATCTTGAAGTGCAGAAATGTTTACAGCAGATAGAAGATGAATTAGCCAAGCACGAATTAAGTTATCAGATTCAAGCGAAACATCTTTATCATGATAGAGAAGAAATTACCGTACACATTGCAGTAAAAAGACCGCACTAATCTGTGTGGTCTTTTGGATGTTTATGGGGATGAAACAGGGCAGACAAAGGGCTGCCTTGTAAAGATTAGCTCGCTCGAACAGTCTTGATATGTTGTTTCAACGTTTGTTCGATTTCATAAATCCAATCGAGTTCATATTGTGTAAAACCAGCTTGAATACGTGCGTCCGTATTAATCACACCTTTAAAGATGACGATCCGATATTTATGCAGCAATTCTGCAAAGCATTTCATCGCATCTAGACCACGTTGAGTGGATAGCGCGTGATACCAATGATTCCCAATTGAAACATGTCCAATTTCATCACGTAAAATCACATCAAGTATAGCGACTGCTTCATCATCTTTACGTTGACGAATTTTCTCTTGTAATACGGGCGTGGCATCTAAACCTCGTGCTTCTAAGACTCTAGGCACTAATGCCATCCGTTCCCAGATATCATGTGCTGTCGCTTGAGACATTTCCCATAACCCCGCGTGGGCTTCAAAGTCACCATATTGATAACCCAGTGTGTGTAAATGGGTATTGAGCAAAGTGAAATGTGTGCTTTCTTCGCGCGCAACACGTAGCCAATCTTTCACAAATGCCATGCCTTGCTGGAGTTCAAGTTGGGCACAGCGTCCGAAACGCCAGGCAGCATCAAGCCCTAAGTTAATTGCATTAAATTCAATATGCGCTATTGCATGCAGAGTAGCCGCATAGCCTTCATTGGTACTAAATGCTCTTTTCGGGACATCTTTCGGGGCAACCCGTTGTGGTTTGTGTGGAAAGCCTGCAATATCTTGCTCAGGCGTCACTACTGGAAAGTCAGCAACATCCGTCAGTGCAACATGAGGAAGCAGAACATCATACAAGTGATTGACTTGGGCACATTTTTTCTCTGGGTTGGTTTCAGTTAAAGCGGTGGTAATAGCATGCCAAAATTCAGTCATGGTTTTCCTTGTGTGGTTAAACTGGTGAATAACGAATTAATCCTTCTTGTTGTGTGGTTGCGATAAGGCGACCTTGGCGATCAAAAATTTGTCCACGTGCTAATCCTCTTGCCCCAAACGCATTATTACTTTCAATGGCATATAACAACCAATCATTGAGATCAAAAGGGCGGTGGAACCAAATCGAGTGGTCAATCGTAGCAACTTTCATACCCGCTTGTAAAAAGCCTTTTTCATGTGGATGAAGTGCGGTCAATAAACAATGAAAATCGGAAAAGTAAGCTAATAAGCATTGCTGAATTTTTTGATCTAACGGAGCTTGACCATTTGCTTTCACCCAAGCAAATTGTTCTGCAGGCAAAGTCGTACCATGAAATGGATTATTGACATATTTAGCGCGAATATCAAAAGGGCGTTCTGCCGTAAATTTTTCGCGTATTGCCTCTGGAATATAAGGGGCAAGCTTTTGAATAATCAAACTTTCTGAAATAAACTCATCAGGTTCCGCAACTTGTGGCATGACACTTTGGTGATCAAACCCTGTTTCTTCATTTTGAAATGATGCGGTGATATGGCAAATTGGCTCATTATGCTGAATGGCTTTCACTCGTAATGCGGTGAAATTACGTCCTTCACGTAAAGTTTCAACATCATAAATAATCGGGTGCTGACTGTCACCAGGCGATAAAAAGTAAGCATGGCAAGAGTGGAGTACTCGGTCTTGTGGGGCGACTTGGATAGCTGCAGATAACGCTTGAGCAACCACTTGACCGCCAAATACTTGGCGTAAGCCCAGATCTTCACTGCTACCACGAAACAAAAAATCATCAATACGTTCGAGTTTAAGTAGTGCAATTAAATTGTGTAAAACATTAGACATCGTTTATTCCTTATGGCATAGCGATATGCTCTGTGAAATGTATCGTGGTCTTGTATTGAAAAGTGTTAATTTTACTTAAAAAATAAGCAATTAAACAGAAATAAAAACCAATATTTGCAATATGGGGAATCTTATTGCATAATACGCCACCTAATCACAGAAGAAGTTATTTTGTGGTTATTCAATGGAAACCTTCTCGGTTCCTCGCAATAGGGTCTGATTTACCTGGTCAGGTTCGGAAGAAAGCAGCCAAAGTCAGAATTTCTGTGTGCCGAGATAAAGCTGGGAAGGTTTCCTCCCAACTTATCTCTATCTCCTAATATTAAATTCTGTCCACTAATTGTTTAAAGTAACCTTTTTCTTGATTAATTAATTCATCGTAACGACCTTGTTCAATCAGCTTGGCATCATCAATCACACAAAGCAAATCAAATTGTTCAATAAAGGTTAAGCGATGAGTGACCATCAAGAGTATTTTATTGGCAGCATGTTCAAGAACCAAACGGAGAATATGTCGTTCTGTTTCACGATCTAATCCTTCTGTTGGTTCATCGAGCAACAAAATAGGGGCATCATTCAATAATACTCGCGCTAAACCGAGACGACGTTGTTCCCCTCCCGAGAGTGGACGACCACCATCACCTAGCCATACATCTAACCCTTCAACTTGCTCAAGAAGTTTATCCAATCCCACTTTTTTTAATACATCTATCATTTTTTGATCAGGAATGAAGCTATCATTAGCAAGTTGCAAATTCTGGCGCAAGGTGTCGCTGAATACATGCACTCGTTGGGTTAAGAAGCACAATTGTTGACGGAGCGCTTGTTCAGAATAAGTCTCAATAGGTGCACCAGATAAGAGTAATGACCCCTTATCCGCATCATAATTACGCACAAGTAATTGTAATAATGTGGATTTCCCACTGCCTGTTTTACCTAAAATCGCAACTTTCTGTCCAGACATAATAGTTAAGTCGACATGGTTAAGTGCGAGGTTATCCCGTTCAGGATAAGCAAAACAAAGTTGTTTAGCTTGGATAAGGGGGACTATATGAGGTTCAAACGCGCGTGTTCCTTCAAATTTAACCAGAGGAGTTTGTTCGATAATTTCACTGACACGTTCCGCGGAGGCAATGACTTGTCCAATGTGTAAAAATGCTGCACCAATGGGCATGAGAATTTCGAATGCCGCCAGGGCAGAGAATGTAAATAATGCCATGAGCGCAGCTTTGTACATACCTGAACCTAAATCGGCTTCTGCAGCAAACCATAATGTAGTAGAAAGAATTAAACCATTCACAAGCAGTAAAATGGCACTGGACAATCCTGCCAGATTGGCTTCTTTCTGTTGATATTGTTGCCATTGTTGTTCAGTTTGGTTGAGTTTTTGTTTCTGTTGTTGTTCAGCATTAAATAACAGTAGTTCGGCTTGTGCTTGAATAAACTCCACAAATTGTGTGCGATATTGCGCTCTTGCTTCAGTGAGTCGGTAACCGAATTTGGTGCCAAGGTGATAAAACACTGTAGGAATAATGAGCAAAAAGAGGAGGAGCGTTAACCCAATAAATAAAGCAAGGGGAATATGGATAACACTTAGCCCTAGTGTAATTAAACTAATCACAACAATTGCGCTGATGAAAGGCGCAATTAAACGTAGATACAGACTATCGAGCGTGTCTACATCAGCAACTAAACGGTTTAATAAGTCACTGTTACGGTAGCGATTTAAGACCGCAGGACTAAGGGGAATTAATCTCTGAAAAACTTGAACACGTAATTTTGCTAACACACGAAATGTAGCATCGTGAGTCACGATTTTTTCAAAGTAACGTGCGACAGTGCGTCCAATCGCTAATCCTCTCACGCTAGCTGAAGGGTAGAAAAAATTAAATAATGTCCCAACGCCCGCAATAGCCGTTGCCGCTAAGAACCAACCAGACAAGGTCAATAAACCGATACTCGCAGCTAAACCAGTGATCATGAGGATGACACCTAAAATTAAGGTCAGTTTTGCATGTTTAAATAAACGTAAAAAAGGGAATAACGCACGCATTAGTTTACATCCTGTTTTCGTTGAGCTAATAATTCAGCAAAAAAACCATCATGTTGAAGCTGTTCAAAATGCCCTTGTTGGATGATCGCCCCATTTTGCATGACTAAAATAGCATCACATTGTTTTAAATCTTCAATACGATGCGTGATCATCAAAGTCGTCTGATGTTGACTCATTTGTTGTAATGCTTGTAACACCAAGTTTTCCGATTGTGCATCTAAACTAGCTGTGGGTTCATCGAGTAATAATAGTTTGCCTTGTCGTAATAATGCTCGTGCAATCGCAAGGCGTTGTGCCTGCCCAACGGAGAGACCTAATCCTCCCTCTTTAATTTCGCGCGTTAATCCTAATTTATCGGTAAACGTTTTGGCTTGAGCAAGCGTTAAGGCGTGGTCAATTTGTGCTGTCGTGGCGTTGATCTCACCAAGCAATAAATTTTCTTTAATTGTCCCTTGTAGTAATAGCGGGTTTTGCCCCACCCACGCAATGTGTTTACGCCAGTCAGCTAAATTCATCTCTTTTAATTCGATCCCATTGACTTTTAGGCTACCTTCATACGCGAGGAAACCCAGTATGGTATTAATTAACGAAGTTTTACCCGCACCACTTTGTCCCACTAAGGCAGTGTGACTTTGAGCAGGAAGATGAAAGTTCAGCGGTTGTGTAAGAGGAATTCCTTGTGGCGAAAGGACAACAAGATTATTTGCTAAAATATCGACCGCACTTTCTGTCTCAAAGGATTTATCCTGGGTTGATTGAGCTGTGATATGTTTGGTTTCTAAGAAGTTGACGATTTCATCAGCCGCACCAATTCCTGCAGCACGATCATGATAGTATGTACCGAGATCGCGTAGGGGCTGATAAAATTCAGGTGCGAGAATAAGACAGAAGAAACCCACAAATAGCGTGAGTGGCGCATTGTAGGTACCAAAGTTTAATTCACCTAAATAACTGAAGCCAAAATAAACCGCCATTAATGCAATGGAAATGGAGGTAAAAAATTCTAAGACAGCAGAAGAGAGAAATGCCATTTTTAATACATCCATTGTGGTTTCTCGGAAATCTTCTGTTTTTTCCTCAATATGCTGTGTTTGTTCTGTTGTACGATTAAATAAGCGCAAAGTTTCTAACCCACGTAAACGATCTAGAAATTGTCCACTTAATTTGGCTAATGTTGCCATATTTTTTTGACTGCTGTCAGCAGCAGCGATCCCGACTAAAATCATAAAAATAGGAATCAAGGGCGCAGTAATCATCAATACTAACCCCGCTGCCCAGTTCAGTGGGAAAACGGCAATCAGAATAACTACAGGAACAATTGCAGACAGTGCTTGTTGAGGTAAATAACGTGCATAATAGTTATGTAAATTTTCCACTTGCTCTAACATGATGGTTGCCCAGCTACCAGCGGGTTTATTATTGATAGTTGCGGGACCAACTTGATGGATTTTTTCTAAAATTTGTTGGCGGATCGTATTACGTAAAATGCGACCGCACTTAAAACCGATTTGTTCACGTACCCATAAAATGAAGGCACGTAGTGCGAAACCTACAACTAAGCCGACAAAATCAAGCAATAATTCACTACGTGGTGTGTTTAGCATGATCAAATGATGTAGTAAATTTGCTAAAAAATAAGTATTCATCACTAAGATGACAGAAGAAAAAGAGGCTAGTAGGATATTTAAATTTAATAGCTTTTTAATTGGTTTTTGTTGTGACCAAAGCCATTTTTGTAAATATTTTTGACGAGCTTTTTGCATAGTGAAAGTGGGTTTTAAAGTTATTGTTATATCAATCTTCTTATAAAGACGGAAGGACGCTTGAAGTGCGTCCTTAGTCTGATGACGTTAATCTGTGCGAATTAGGCAAGCTATGTTAGCTAATGTAACATGAGCCGAGCACAGATAAAAAGCCATTTTTATCAACAACGATATTTAACCAGCAAGTGCATCTAAATAACGTTCAGCATCCAGAGCTGCCATGCAGCCTGTTCCTGCGGAAGTAATCGCTTGGCGATAATTATGATCCATAACGTCTCCCGCGGCGAATACTCCTTCCACTGACGTTGCGGTAGCATTTCCAGCTAAACCTGATTTGACAACAATATAACCGTTGTTGAGTTCAAGTTGTCCAGCAAAAATATCGGTATTAGGCGCATGACCAATTGCCACAAAAACGCCGTCTAACGTTAGGACTTCGGTTTGATCGGATTGTGTGTCTTTTAAGCGAATCCCTGTTACACCCATGTTATCACCTAATACTTCATCTAATGTACGGTGAGTATGCAAAATAATTTTGCCCTCTTCTACTTTTTTCATTAAACGATCAATTAAGATTTTTTCACTACGGAAGCTGTCACGGCGGTGGACTAAATGGACTTCAGAGGCAATATTGGCTAGATATAACGCTTCTTCAACAGCGGTATTGCCTCCACCGATAACCGCAACAGGTTTGTTACGATAGAAAAAACCATCACAAGTTGCACAAGCCGATACCCCACGTCCTTTATAGGCTTCTTCAGAAGGTAAACCTAAATAACGGGCAGAAGCACCTGTTGCGATGATTAACGCATCGCAACTAAAAGTTTGCACATCACCATATAATTTGAACGGGCGAGAAGATAAATCAACGCGGTTGATATGATCAAAAATGATCTCAGTGTCAAATTTTTCCGCATGTTGTAACATGCGTTGCATTAATTCAGGTCCTGTTGTCTCACCAAAATCCCCTGGCCAGTTCTCGATTTCCGTTGTCGTCGTGAGCTGACCGCCTTGTTGTAGCCCTGTGACTAAAACGGGTTTTAAATTCGCACGCGCAGCATAAATTGCTGCAGTATAGCCAGCGGGACCTGAGCCTAAAATTAATAATTTGCTATGTTTAATTGAGTCCATTTGATTCATCCTTTATATAACATGTCGTGTACGTATTATAGACGCTTCATGCCGTACAGGCTATCACTAATCCTACTATTAATATAATAGGGAGTATAACAAACGACGATATTGATTACTCAGCGGGTCAGCTTGTCCAATTGCCGCAATAATGGAGAGAAATTGCTGTTTCACTTCGCCATTTTCTGCATTGAGATCGTGTTTTAATAAATCAAACAAGAGCGATAACGCCTCTTCATTACGGTTTGCCTGATGGAGTTGAACGGCTAATTTTAATGCCAATTGTCCTGTCGGTTGACGGGCAAAGTCTGCTTGCAGTTGCTGAATTTCTGGGGTATCAGCGGCTTGGATCAATAAATCAATTTGGGCAGATAATCCTTGCCAGCGGCTATCCCGATCTTGTCGCGGAACTTGATTTAAAATGGCTTGTGCGGGTTCAGTTTTTTTCATCGCAATATAGGTTTCTGCATACAGTAGTGCAATATCACTATTGCGTTTGTCTGACAGTTCCCAAGCCTCTTTTAATAATGGCAGAGCATCTTGATACTGTTCTGTTTCAAGTAACGTTAATGCCTGCATAAATTTGATGTCTTCTTCCTTGGGTAAGATGAGCGCGAGACGCTGTTGTAACGTCTGTTCATCTAACGCGCCTTGAAACGCATCTAGTGCTTGTCCTGCTTTGAAGAGATAAGTTGTAGGCAGTGTTTGAAGGCGGAATTGTGCGGCAATATTTTGTTCTTGTTCACAATTGACTTTGGCGAGAACAAATTGCCCTTGATATTGTTCTGCATAACGTTGCAATAACGCAGTAAAGTCAACCGAAGCGGGATGACTCGGTGCATAAAACGTGATGACCAACGGGGATTGTTGTGATAACTGCAATGTTTCAGTTAAGTTTTGTTCATTAATGTCAATCAAATAGTGTGGGCTACCCATGTCATTATCCTTGTGATTTTCAAATGACTTCATTCTACCAAAGCTCTCTCTCAGAAAATAGCGCTATATGATGATAAAGATTTAATGTATTGCACTTAGCAAATGATACATTTTTCTTTATAATATGATTTATTTCAATGAGTTAGCTGTACAAAATGTATCAAAATTTAGTTCGTTATTTAAAAAGAAGAGCATTTTATATTTGGTTATTCGTCTTTTCTTTTTGGTCTTTTTTCATTTCACCCGAGTCAAGTACACCTTACGCCATATTTGGCACCTTTATTTTTTATTACTTACTGTATTCTTATCATGAAAGACTGTTTTCTGTTGTCATTAGTTTTATCACGGTTACATTGGCTGTGTATTATCCCATTTCACTTTATTATGGTTCATTAAACTCGGGCATGGTGGCCGCATTTTTGGAAACGTCTGTTTCAGAGTCGTTGGAGTTTATCCAGAAAATCTCGTTGTCACACCTGATGGTGCCATTATTTTATATTTTGTGTGCTGTAGTTTTACTTCGTCTCAAAAAATATCACCAACGCTCTCCTATAGATAAGAAAAAACGCATGATGCAGAGGGGATTATGTCTTGTTTTTGCTTTCACTCTCGTTTTTGCACCAACACAATTTTATTTCACACATGCGAGCGAAGACGAAGAAACGAGATGGACATTAGCGAATAGTCCGATTAATAGTATTTCTTTTTACGTCAATATTTATGACAGTGTGCGTGATTATGTGATGGAAAAAGCAGCATTAGAACAGGCTGCGTCAGCTACACCTCCTTGGCAAATCCAATCAGTTTCGCCTACATACCGAAATTATGTCTTGATTATAGGAGAAAGTGCGCGTCGAGATTACCTGTCTACATATGGTTTTTCTTTACCAACAACGCCTTTTCTCGATCAAACAAAAGGATATATCAATAGTGGTTATATTTCGGCTGCACCCGCGACGTATCATTCGCTTTTAAACTCTTTGTATTTTAAAAAAGAGAAGAAAGTGGATTATCGTTATAACATTATTACGCTTGCTAAAGCGGCGAATATTGAGACAAATTGGTTATCTAATCAAGGAAGTATTGGAAAATACGATACGATGGCAAGCCGAATTGGTGCGAGTGCAGATTTTTTCTATTTTACTAAAAAGGGCGGGTTTAATACGGGGAATAATGAAGATGATGTGAAACTGGTTGAGCAATTAAAAGTGCGTTTAGCAAGCCCGCTCTTGACTTCTGCACGAGCGAGATTATTTGTTTTACACTTAATGGGGTCGCACCAAGATTTTTGTCAGCGTATTCAGGAACACGAGAAAAAATTAACGTTTGTGAATGAAAAAATGTCTTGCTATGTCAACAGTATTTTGAAAACTGATACATTAATCCAAGAAGTCGTGCAGTTATTAAAAGATAAAAATGAACCTTATTCGCTTATTTATTTTTCTGATCATGGCTTGAATCATATTGAAAAAGAAAACCCAAGCACATTGAATTTAGATTACGATGTCAAATTTAAATCAAATTATGAGGTGCCCTTTGTTAAATTGGCAAGTGATGACAGGGTACGAAACCTGGTGAATGTAAAGCGCAGTGCGGTTAATTTTATGTATGGGTTCGCGCAGTGGCTAAATATTACGACACAAGAATTAGATCCATACTATAATTTCTTTTCACAGAAAGACGATGAACATATCAAAGTGTTTAACTTTGAGAAACATGTCGATTTTGATGAATTAGATGAGGATCCGATCACGTTTTAATCGCATCATCATGGTTATGGTCGTTTATGTAAAAACAGCACGGTTATTACGTGCTGTTTTTGTTTATTCTGTATCTTGTTCTTTTTTTACAATTTCATCTTCGCTGAGCTTCAACAAACGGGCAATGGCGTTACGATAAGAAATTTCTAGGCTTTCTCGACTGGTTGCGATGACACCTTGATCGATTAAAAAGCCATCATTGACGTCATAAACCCAGCCATGTAAAGAAAGTTTTTTCCCATTTTTCCAAGCGGATTTAATAATCGACGAGCTACCTAAGTTATACACCTGTTCTGCGACATTAATGCGTGTCAACATATCCGCACGCTTTTCTGGTGATAAATTGCCAAGTAAATGACTGTGTTTGTACCAAATATCTCGAATATGAAGTAACCAGTTATTGATTAGCCCAAGATCTTGATCTGCCATGGCGGCTTTAATCCCGCCACAATTGGTATGGCCACAAATAATAATGTGTTCAATGTTTAATACATCTACAGCATATTGCACAACAGATAGACAGTTTAAGTCCGTATGGATGACTTGATTGCCCACATTGCGATGTACAAATAATTCCCCTGGACCTAAATTTGTTAATTTTTCTGCAGGAACACGGCTGTCTGAGCAGCCAATCCAAAGATAGCTTGGCGTCTGGTGGTCTGCCAATTCTTGAAAGTAAGAAGAGTTTTCCTCTTTCATACGTAATGCCCAGCTATAGTTATTGGCAAAAAGTTGTTCAATTTTCTTCATTAAGTGTGATCGTCCATACAGCAAAAATAGGGCGTTAGTATAGCGTAGAAACAGATAATGGGTAAAGAAAGGGGAAAAAAATTGTTCCTAGTTGATTGTATTTATCTCAACCTGACCAGCTAAAATGTGAACCCGACTCAGTTCGAATCGGGCTTGTGAAGAGATTATGCTTTAAGAGCGGTCAGTTTTTTCGTATTTTGAGCAAGATCAGCGAGTTTTGTTAAGCACATAGCGGGCGTATCAAGGTGGTTTTCAATGACTTCAACTACGCTTTCACTGGTGATCATACCAGCAATACCATTAGATAAGATTTCCATCACATGTTGAGGGGGAATCGTCCCCAGATTGAGCATAATTGGGGCAGAATTAGCCGATTGTAGTTGGCGTACCAGATCACGTAATTTCACAATGCTATCTGTTGAGGCACAATGTGGCAGAGCGGGTAGATAAACATAGCCTTCTGAATAGGTTGCGACCTCATTAAGTGTGGCTTCCGTAGTATGAAGTGGACACATAAAAACTTGCTGAATCCCATATTTTCGGGCAAAAGGAAGAAATTCTTCACGGCTGAGCAACGGCAAATCCACAATAAAAACGGCATCGATACCGACTTCTGCACAACGTTGATAAAATCCATCAAGCGTTTGGGCATAGACTAAATTGGCACAAAGCATAAGACTAATCGGAAGGGTCGGGTAGCGTGCACGTACCTTGGCAATCAACTGAAAACTGGTTTTTGTTCCGCCGTCCGAGGATAAGGCTCGCTGATTAGCCGCTTGAATTGCTGGACTGTCTAACAAGGGATCAGAAAAGGGTAAACTTAATTGCAACGCGTCTGCGCCGTTATCGATCAACGTACAAATCAGCTCAAATGAACGTGTTGAATCAGGATCACACAACGTTAATTGTGGCATAAAAGCACACGCTTGTTGGCTTTTTAATTGATGAAATAGGGTATCAAAACGACTCATGCAGACGCTCCTTTTTCAGCTAAGATTTTGTCTACGGTAAAAATGTCTTTATCTCCTCGTCCAGATAAGTTTACGACGAGCAGTTGCGCTTTATTAGGTGCTTGGCGGATCAGTTTTAAGGCATAGGCTAAAGCGTGCGCACTTTCGAGAGCAGGAATGATGCCTTCATGTTGAGCCAGCGCTTGAAACGCTTCTAACGCTTCATCATCGGTAATGGATTCATATTCAGCTCGACCAATTGCGTGTAAGTAAGCGTGTTGGGGTCCAACAGACGGAAAATCAAGTCCCGCAGAAATCGAATAGGATTCTTGAATTTGCCCTTCTGTAGTCTGCATTAAGGGCGCTTTCATACCAAAATAAATGCCTGTTGTACCATGGCGTAGTGGGGCGCCATGTTTACCTGTTGAAATGCCTTTTCCAGCGGGCTCAATGCCGATTAAACGAACGCTTGTTTCTGGAATAAAATCGGCAAACATCCCAATCGCATTAGAGCCACCACCGACTGCGGCAATGACCATATCTGGTAGGCGTCCTTCCTGCGCGAAAAGTTGTTGTTTGGTTTCTTCACCAATGATTTTTTGGAATTCACGTACAATTGTTGGGAAAGGATGAGGTCCTGCCGCAGTGCCCAATAAATAATGGGTATGGTCATAATTTTCTGCCCAATCACGCATCGCTTCACAACAAGCATCTTTGAGCGATGATGCGCCTTTAGTGACTGGTGTTACCGTTGCCCCCATTAAACGCATTCGAAATACATTCGGTGATTGACGCGCTACATCTTTCGCGCCCATGTAAATCTGACAAGGTATATTAAGTAAAGCACAAGCTAATGCCGTAGCAACACCATGTTGTCCAGCCCCTGTTTCCGCAATAATCCGTGTTTTACCCATTCGCTTGGCTAATAAAATTTGCCCGAGTACTTGGTTTGTTTTATGCGCACCACCATGCAATAAATCTTCTCGCTTTAAATAAAGTTTCGTTTGCGTACCTTTCGTCAGATTTCGACAGAGAGTCAAGGCTGTAGGGCGACCAGCATAATGAGTAAGTAAATCGTGAAATTCTTGTTGAAAGCTAGGATCTTGCTGTGCTTCAACAAATGCTTTTTCAAGTGCTTTCAGCGCGGGAATCAGCGTTTCAGGGACATACATCCCTCCGAATTCGCCGAAGTAAGAATCAAGTAACATTTCAGACATCATTATTCCTTTGAGAGTGAGTGGTGTAAATATATGATATTATCTTTTGCACTATTAAACTAGTGTAAAAATGTAAAAGCAAGTGTTTTTTGAAAAAAATAACAAAGAAAAAGAGGAAGAAGAAAAAAATAAGAAAAAAGAGAAGTCACAGAAAAAGGACGAGAGTATTCCATGTGACATAAATGGATAGGGAAGAGAAGTGGAGATTCAAGCACAACAAAACATTGTGCTTGAACCTAGTTGGCAGGGTTATTGTGTGTTGCGTGCAACATGCAGTGCGGCACTGCTTTGTGCGGTTGGCATGACTTCAATCCGATTGATATTAACATGTTCAGGTTGTTGGTTTGCCCATAGCACAATATTGGCAATATCTTCAGGTGTAATGAATTTGACATTCTCATATAATTTTGCAGCACGTTCATCATCACCTTTAAAACGAACATTTGAAAACTCGGTGCCACCACAAAGCCCTGGTTCAATGTTAGTTACGCGGATAGCCGTTCCCGCTAAATCAGCACGTAGATTTAAACTGAATTGTTTAACAAACGCTTTTGTCGCGCCATATACATTGCCACCAGGATAAGGATAGGTGCCAGCAATTGAGCCTAAATTAATAATGTGTCCCGTATTGCGAGATACCATCTGTGGCAAGATTAAGCGCGTGATTGTGACTAAACCAACTGTATTGGTATTGATCATTTGTAGCCAGTCGTCTAACTCGGCTTTATCTGCACGTTCTAAACCAAGGGCTAGACCCGCATTATTGACTAAGAGATCAATGGATTGCCAAGCCTCTGGTAAGCCCTGTATCGCTTGTTCAGTTGCCTGACGATCACTCAGATCAAACGCAAGTGGAAGGAAATCATTACCTAGTTCATGTTGTAATGCGTGTAAACGTTCTGCTCGTCGTCCTGTTCCGATGACACGGTAATTGTGTTTGACCAAAATACGACAGATCGCGCGTCCGAAACCTGCCGTTGCCCCAGTAACGAATGCAATTTTTTTCATGTTTTACCTCTCATGGACAAATTGTAGAATGATAATTTGATATGCTATAAAAAAGATGAAGCATATTTGCCCGCTTCCTTATCCTGTATAGCGTATAGGAGGAATACGATTTCATCGTCTCCATCTTGCGTTAATTTTCTGATAACTTCAAAGCTTTTTTCTCTTTTGTTGAATAAATCTTGTGAAGAGTCAGCTTACCTAAAAGCGTTAAGAAGGTGTAACCTATCGCAGGTTGCATCTTTACTTATGTAATGAAAATGTTATAACGTTGTGATGTTTTATCGCGAAATAAATTAGTGATAAAAAGTATCTTACCAAGCAGAGTGCGGAGCGACCCATGTCACTTTTTATTTTATCTCCTCTGGTTTATTTACTTATTGGCATGTTTATGGCGCGTTTTCCTTTTAACATCAAAGGGAAGATTTCTGCGTTTTTGACGAAATTTGTGATTCCATCCGTCATTGTTTACAACATTGCCACATCTAAAAATGACTTATTAGTCATCATGTTCGGGATGATGGCGATGTTGTTCATTCTGTTTTTTCTCAGTCGTGTTTTAGGCGATGATCCTGTTAAACGCTTATGCTTTTTTTATTTGAATATTGCGTGGTTAGGGTTGCCCGTGGGGAGTGCGATCTGGGGAAGTGAAGCCGCGACGATTTTAATCAGTGTGTATATAGGAAGCTCATTATTTTGTAATTCCGCGTGTGTGAGTTTAATGTCGGTTGACATCGCTTGGCGACATCGGATACGTCAAATCATCAAAGCCCCTCCCGTTATTGCGTTATTGATCGGCATCGTCACGTTGCCTTTGGGAGACTGGCTCGAACAACATGTCTATATCGTGTATGAGTGCCTAAAATTTACCATGACCTTTTTAGGTATGATGTTATTGGGGATATGGTTAGCAACGACCAAATTAAAATCGGCAGATTTTAAAGCCGCATGGTTTCTTTTTTTGTTTAGAATGGTAAGTTTGTCTATTTTAATTACCTTATTTATATTGGTTGCAGAGTATTATCAGATTACATTAGTGACACAAAATAAGCCTGTTTTTTATTTGCTGAGTTTTTTACCACCTGCCGCTAATTTAATCATATTGGAAACGTATTACTTAAAAACAGGACAATCTGCCAGTATGATTGCTTGTGGGACAATTATCAGTTTAGCCGCAATCACCGTTTATGTGACAGGGTTACTTATTTGGGGGTAATCATCGTACGAGAGAATCTAGAAAGTGGAATCGCAGGACAAGTGGCGTGAGTTACGAATAAAATGTCGTCAAATTGACCGCACTTTTGGAATTTTAAATACATGCTAATACAGAAAGAAAGGGCAATTTGCCCTTTCGGTTTTATAGTGATGATAAGAAATGATCAATTTCGTTTTTTGCTGAAGCCTGTGCATTTTTAATCGCTTCTGTTCCTAATCCGATGCCTTCTGCATACACAAATTTAACGTCAGTGATACCAATGAAAGCTAACATTGTTTTAAGGTAAGCCGTAACTAAATCGGTCGGTTTATGTTGATGAATGCCACCAAAAGCAACCAGAACAATAGCTTTTTTCCCTGTGACTAAGCCTTCAGGTCCCGATGCAGTATATTGAAACGTCACACGAGGACGAGCAATAAAATCGAAATAACTTTTTAATTGAGTCGGAATACTAAAGTTATACATCGGGGCATTAATTACGAGGAGATCGGCACTCTTCATTTCTTTGACCAATTCATCAGAAAGCGTTAACAACGCCTGTTCTTTTTCTGTACTTGGCGCACCACGTAGTGCATTAGCAGCAACAGCATCAAAATGAGGAAGTGGGTTGGCGGCTAAGTCACGAACATGGACATCAGCAGGCTTAAGTTGAGCCACTAAATAATCAGATAGGTGATTCGTTTGTGAATGCTCTGCGGAAATACTGGATTTTAACACTAAAATATTTTTCATTTTTTCCCTTTTTTATGAATAAGACACAAGAATTAAGTGAGCTGTATTATAAAGCGTGTTTTGATGAAATAAATGCCGCATAAAGAAAAAGATTATCAATAAATCGTTAAAAATAGATGACCTAATTGCACTTTCAATCAAATTAGCTATGATAACCCATCGTTTGTTTTAAGGAGAAAAATATGTGGTCTGAAATTGCGGTAGGTTATGGTGTGTTTGTATTAGAAGTCTTAACCATTTTGTGTGTGATTGCGGGAATAGGGGCGATGATTTTTACATTGAAACAGCAAAAAGCGCAGACACAAGGCGAACTGACGGTTACGGATCTGTCCGAAACCTATCAAGAAAATACAAAAAAATTACATGACTTTCATTTAAGTGAAGACGCGTTAAAAGCGCAGGAAAAAGCAGAAAAAAAAGCAGAGAAAGAAAAGCTCAAAGCAGAAAAAGCAAAACGTAAAAAAGGGGAGCAGATTGATGCTGAGCGCAAACCTCATCTCTATGTTTTAACTTTTCAAGGCGATATGATGGCGTCACAAACTCAGGCACTGCGTGAAGAAATCAGTGCGATTATTGGTGCGGCGAAGCCAGAAGATGAAGTGTTATTGCGCTTAGAAAGCCCTGGTGGTGTTGTGCATGGTTACGGATTAGCCGCATCACAATTACTGCGCTTAAAGCAACAAGGGATTAAATTGACCGTCGCAGTGGATAAAGTTGCTGCAAGTGGGGGATACATGATGGCGTGTGTCGCGGATAAAATTGTCGCTGCACCTTTTGCTATTTTAGGATCCGTTGGCGTAGTGGCTCAAATTCCCAATATTCACCGCTTATTAAAAAAACATGATGTTGATGTAGAGGTCATGACCGCGGGGGAATATAAACGAACCATGACGGTGTTAGGTGAAAATACCGAAAAAGGAAAGCAAAAATTTCAACAAGAATTAGAAGAAACCCATCAACTCTTTAAACAGTTTGTTGAACAGCATCGTCCACAGTTAGACATAGATAAAATTGCGACGGGAGAACATTGGTTTGGTCAACAAGCCTTGACTTTACAGTTAATTGATGACATTTCGACAAGTGATGATCTCATTTTACAGGCGCTCAAGGAAAAAACGGTACTTGCTGTCAAATATTCAGTCAAAAAATCCCTGTTACAAAAAATGGGAAAGCAGGCTGAAGAGAGCACAGATAACCTATTATTACGTTGGCTAAACAGAAATAACAATAGATTACTTTAGCTGACGATCTTTACATTAGTTGACCAAAAGTTATTGAATATTAGTGATTTATTAGTTTACTTTGCCTAGAAGACAACTTAGTATATTAAGTCGAATTTTGAGCAGTTTTAATCTTGTGAATTGCGTATTAAACATCGACAAGGCATAGTAAAATCGCCTTTGTAAGAGTCAGTCTCTTAAGTTAATCGCTGTGATTATGAGGGTGACAATTTTGAATAATGAAAGGAACTAAGGTAAACATATGAAATTATCACGTTTTTTATTAACAGCTGTTGCGGCAACAACATTGGTTGCATGCGGTAACTTAAGTAAAGTGACTGATGAAGGCACATCAGATAATCTTGTTTGGCCAAAAATTGATGAGTCTGTATTTAACCACGATGGAAGTCAATTCGGTTCATGGCCGAACTGGGATAACGTTCGTATGGTTGAACGTGGCATGAACAAAGATCAACTTTATAACCTATTAGGTCGTCCACATTTTGCTGAAGGCTTATATGGCGTACGCGAATGGGACTATGTGTTTAATTACCGTGAAAATGGTGTGCATAAAGTTTGTCAATATAAAGTCTTATTTGATAAAAACATGAATGCACAAAGTTTCTTCTGGTATCCAAATGGTTGTAATGGTACGGCATCATTTAGCTTAAGTGGCGACTTCTTATTTGACTTTAACAAAGATACTATCACAGCTAAAGGTCAAGAAGTTGTTGATAGCGTTGCAACACAATTAAAAGCATCTGGCGCAAAAGAGGTCAAAGTCGCAGGTTATACTGACCGTTTAGGTTCTGAAGCTTATAACTTAAAACTTTCTCAACGTCGTGCAGATCGTGTTAAAGCGCGTTTAATTGCACAAGGCGTGAATGCTAATATTCATGCAGTAGGCTATGGTAAAGCGCATCAAGTAAAAGCCTGTGATGGTGTTCAAGGGGCAGAATTAAGAGATTGTTTACGTCCTAACCGTCGTGTAGAAATTACTGCATCGGGTACCGTTTTAAAACAAGGTGAACACGGTATGGAAGCGGGAACAACAGGTCCAGCACCACTTTATAGAAAATAATCTTATTATTTCAGTTTATAAAAAGGCTCTTTGATAAAGAGCCTTTTGTTTTTTATCTATTACTTATTTACTTATTTACTTATTTACTTATTTACTTATTTACTTATTTACTTATTTACTTATTGAGTAAATCCTGAATAAATTTTTTGGTTAATTCAACGTAATGTTTATGGAAGCGGTGACTAAAATTAAGTAAATAATAGAGTTGATACAAGGGTTTTCTGTCTTGATAACCCGCATCGATTGGATAAGTGCGGTCATAATTTTCATAAAATTGTCTCGGAAATGGTTCAAATAACTCCGTAAATGCTAAATCACACTCTCTATCTCCCCAATAACAAGCAGGGTCATAGGTGACAATCTCATTGTTGACTGTTGCACAATTTTCTATCCATAAATTTCCATGCAATAATGATGGTTGAGGTTTGTGTTTTGCTAATAACTCAGCAACTTTATTTACAATCGCATCAATATCGCCAAAGTTCACTTGTTTTTCACGGCATAACTGCAATTGCCAACCGATCCGTTGCTCACTAAAAAATTTTGCCCAGTTATCATGCCATTCATTTGGTTGATATTCTGGACCCAGCCAAGTATCAAAGTCTAAACCGTAATTTTCTGAACCTTTAATCAAATGTAATTGTGCCAACTGCTGACCAAATGTTGCCATTGCCTCAATGCTATTATCTTTATTAAGTGGAAGCGCTTCGAGCAGTAAAAAACTGTGTGAATGTGAACAACCTACAGTATACGCGGTTGGTACGTTTATTGTATTGGTTTTGGCAAGGAGATGGAGCTGATCTGCTTCTGCACGGAACATTGAGCGGAATGTTTTAGTATTGACTTTCAAAAAGACAGGTTGAATACCATCATCAATAATCCATGCCTCATGCATTTCGCCAGTATGGATTTTTTCTTTATGTTTAATCGAGTAGTACGCCCCGAACTGATCGGCTAATACTTGAGATACATGTTTCCACATAGCGCCCCCTATACTGATGACCTTACATTCTTAGTGTAAAAGATTAGAAGAAAATTACTGTGATTGATATCAAACTTCTTTTATTTTTAATGCCAAATTTAATGTGTTTTTTATTCTTAATCTTACTCCTTACTCCAAATGTGGTTAAAATGTGATCTTGGTTATAAAATTGAAATTCAATTGTTGTGCTTTTGTTAAAATAGTGTAATTTTTATCCGAACCTATTCCTCTCATGTCTCAGGAGAAACCGTTATGTTTGGATATAACCCAACAATTGTCACATTTACAATTTATATTCTTGGTATGCTATTAATCGGTTTTATTGCTTACCGTTACACTAATAACTTATCTGACTACATTTTAGGTGGTCGACGTCTAGGTAGTTTTGTGACTGGCTTATCGGCTGGGGCATCGGATATGTCAGGCTGGCTTTTGATGGGCTTACCTGGTGCCGTATATGCAGCAGGCTTAGTGGAAGGATGGATCGCAATCGGTTTAACGATTGGTGCGTATTTAAACTGGTTGTTTGTTGCAGGAAGATTACGTGTTTATACTGAATTTAATCAGAACGCACTCACGTTACCTGAATATTTTCAGCATCGCTTCAATGATGACACAAAAATCCTCAAAATTGTGTCAGCAACAATTATCCTCTTTTTCTTTGCAATCTATTGTGCGTCAGGTGTCGTCGCAGGTGCACGCCTTTTCGAGAACTTATTTGAAATTCCTTATGAAACAGCATTGTGGTATGGCGCATTAGCCACTATTGCCTATACTTTCATCGGTGGTTTCTTAGCAGTAAGTTGGACTGATACGGTGCAGGCTTCTTTAATGTTGTTTGCGTTATTCCTTACCCCGATTTTCGTCTTAATCCACTTAGGCGGATTTGAAAGCACACATACGGTCATTGTTCAAGCAGGCGAAGCCGCACAACGTGACTTTACTGATCTCTTTACTGGGACCAGTTTGATTGGCTTATTAAGCTTATCTGCTTGGGGCTTAGGTTATTTTGGTCAGCCGCACATTTTAGCGCGTTTTATGAGTGCGAAAGATGCCAAATCATTAGTGAATGCACGTCGCATTAGTATTATGTGGATGATCATCTGTTTATTTGGTGCCGTCGGCGTGGGTTTCTTCGGGCAAGCCTATTTCTTTGCTAATCCTCAGGCGGCTGCCGTTGTTAATGCCAATAATGAACAAGTCTTTATTGAACTAGCTAAATTATTATTCAATCCATGGATTGCAGGTATTTTACTCTCAGCCATTTTAGCGGCAGTAATGAGTACATTAAGTTGCCAATTATTAATTTGCTCAAGCGCAATCACAGAAGATTTTTATAAAGGCATGATTAGACCAAACGCATCACAAGCAGAACTTGTTTGGTTAGGTCGTATCATGGTGTTAGTGATTGCGGTATTAGCCATTTATTTAGCGCAAGATCCAAACAGTAAAGTACTTGGGCTAGTTTCTTATGCTTGGGCAGGCTTTGGTTGTGCATTTGGTCCAGTGGTAATTTTTTCATTATTCTGGAAACGCATGAACATGGCAGGCGCAATGGCAGGAATGTTAACAGGTGCGTTAATGGTAGTGTTCTGGAATGATTTAGTACCAAACAGCGGTATTTATGAAATGATTCCTGGCTTTATTAGTGCAGCTGTCGCGATTGTGGTGGTGTCATTAATCACGCCAGCACCAACAAGCAAAGTCGTTTCGAATTTTGAACAAGCGGAAGCGGCTTATCACGCACAAAAATAATGAGAAAAGGGCGGTGTCTTCGGATACCGCTTTTTCATGTTACTTATTCATTTTACCTTGTGAGAAAACATCATGACTTATCAATTATTACCCAAATTAACATCAATTCGAGAACAACTTAGTCAACATTACCGTACGAATGAAACAGAATTAATGCACAAGCTTTTTTCTGATGCTGAAATCTCTCCCGACCTCCGCTCTAAAATTCAACAACTCGCTAGAAAACTCGTCGAAAACGTTCGTAACTCTCGCCAGCAAGCCAGTGGTGTTGATGCTTTAATGCATGAATTTTCACTTTCTAGTCATGAAGGTGTTGCCCTAATGTGTTTAGCGGAAGCTCTATTGCGTATTCCAGATAAAAGAACGGCAGATAAATTAATTCGTGACAAAATTTCAAAAGGCAACTGGCGCGCTCACATCGGGCAAAGCCCGTCTTTATTTGTGAATGCAGCCGCGTGGGGCTTATTAATCACGGGTAAGCTTGTTTCTTCACATAGTGATCAACAACTTTCTGCGAGTTTAACTAAATTGATCGCCAAAGGTGGTGAGCCTTTAATTCGCAAGGGCGTGGAAGTCGCGATGCGTTTACTTGGTAAACAATTTGTAACGGGCGAAACCATTGAACAAGCCATTAAAAATGGTGAAAAACGTTTTCAACAAGGTTTCCGTTATAGCTATGATATGCTCGGCGAAGCTGCCTTGACCGCAGAAGATGCAGAACGTTATTACCAAGATTATGTAAATTCTATTCATGCCGTAGGACAGCGTTCTCAGGGATTAGGCGTGTATGCGTCATCGGGTGTCTCTATTAAATTGTCTGCGATTCACCCGCGTTATAGCTTATCTCAGCACCAGCGTGTGATCGATGAGCTGTATCCACGTGTAAAACAACTCTTTTTACTCGCTAAACAATATGATATCGGCTTAAATATTGATGCGGAAGAAGCTGATCGTTTAGAGATTTCCTTTGACTTACTTGATCGCTTATTAGCGGATCCTGATTTAGCAAATTTCAATGGTATTGGATTAGTGGTACAGGCTTACCAAAAACGTTGTTATTTTGCGATTGATTACCTCATTGAACAAGCACGTAAACATCAACGTAAAATCATGGTACGTTTAGTGAAAGGGGCGTATTGGGATAGTGAAGTAAAACGCGCACAGACCGATGGCGCAGAGGGATATCCTGTTTTCTCACGTAAAGTACATACTGATGTCTCTTATGTGGCGTGTGCTAAAAAATTATTATCGGCACAAGATGTGATCTATCCACAATTTGCTACCCACAATGCACAATCACTTGCAACCGTGTACTACTTAGCACAAGGTAAACAGTTTGAGTTCCAATGTTTACACGGGATGGGTGAAACGCTTTATGATCAAGTGGTGGGTAAAGATAACCTGAATGTCCAATGTCGTATTTATGCGCCAGTGGGCTCTTATAAAACCCTGTTAGCTTATTTAGTCCGTCGTTTGTTAGAAAATGGTGCAAACAGTTCTTTTGTGAATCATATTGTTGATGACAGCATACCAATTGAAGATTTAATTGTGGATCCTGTACAGAAAGCGAAAGTCACAGAAGGAACAATGCACCCGAAAACACCATTACCGCGTCACATTTTTAACGAAAATCGACTCAACTCAATGGGATATGACTTAACCGATGCAGTGAAGCTCCAACAACTGCAAGAGGCACTGAATGAACAACGTCAAACACAATATTGCGCTTATCCATTAACCGATGCACAGTCCGCACCCGTTGGTAATGCGCGTCAAGTCTTTAATCCTGCTGACCGCAGTATGCTAGTTGGACAAGTTTTTGATGCGACAGAAGCAGATGTAGAACATGCCTTTACGGTTGCCGCGCAATGTCAAACACATTGGGCAAATACCCCCGTGCAAGTGCGGTCAGAAATCTTAGAAAAAATGGCTGATTTAATGGAACAGCATATGCCACAGCTATTTGACTTAGCCGTACGCGAAGCAGGAAAAACCTTAAATAATGCGATTGCTGAAGTACGCGAGGCGGTAGATTTTTGTCGTTATTATGCCAAAGAAGCACGCAACTTAGCCGCAGAAGCAACACCACGTGGCATTGTCGTGGCAATTAGCCCTTGGAACTTCCCACTTGCGATTTTCATCGGTGAGGTCTCTTCTGCATTGGTAACGGGAAATGTCGTAATCGCAAAACCAGCAGAACAAACTTCGTTAATGGCACATTTTGCGGTCACATTGTTCCAGCAAGCAGGTCTCCCCGTTGGCGTATTACAATGCTTATGTGGTGCGGGAAAAGTGATTGGTGAAAAATTAGTGTCTGATCAACGTGTTGACGGTGTTATTTTCACTGGTTCAACGGAAACAGCAAAACGTATCAATAAAAATCTCGCCAAACAAGATAAAGTCGTGCCACTGATTGCTGAAACAGGCGGACAAAATGCCATGATCGTGGACAGTTCCGCTTTAGCAGAACAAGTCGTGTTAGATGTTCTCAATTCTGCTTTTGACTCAGCAGGTCAGCGTTGTTCTGCATTGCGTGTGCTTTATGTACAGAAAGATGTCGCACCAAATATCTTAGCCATGTTAAAAGGTGCCATGGCAGAACTAAAAGTCGGAAATCCACAATCCTTAACAACAGATATTGGTCCTGTGATTGATGAAACTGCGCAAGCGCGTTTATTAAAACATATCGACGAAATGAGTGTTATTGCAAAAGATAAATACCAAGTTCAGATTGCGCCAGAAGTAGCAGAGAAAGGCATTTTTGTACCGCCAACCCTGTTTGAAATTGACAGTATTCGTCATTTGAAACACGAAGTGTTTGGACCAGTCCTACACGTCATTCGATTTGATGCGAAAGATCTTGAGCAGGTCATGGCAGACATTAATTCTACAGGCTTTGGGTTAACGAGTGGGATTCATAGTCGTATTGATGAAACCATTTCTCAATGGTTAAGCACTATTCATGCAGGAAACCTATATGTTAACCGCAATACTGTTGGCGCGGTCGTCGGTGTGCAGCCGTTTGGAGGAATGGGATTGTCAGGCACAGGACCAAAAGCAGGCGGTCCACTTTATTTACAACGTTTAACTCACACACCACACTGGCAGCTGAATGGTGTAGAGAAAAACGAAAAACCAGACTTATCTGAACTGGCGTCAAAAGTGCGTTCTATTTTTGATAAGCCTCAACAAGATGAACTGCTAGAGACTCTCCGTTTCGTTGAAGAACATTCTCCTTTAGGCAGCGTATTTCACATGAAAGGAATTACAGGGGAGGACAACTATCTCTGTTTTGAATCACGTGGTCTTATTGCGATCGGGGACGGTCCGCTACTTGAACAAATGAAAGCCTTAATTGCAGTAGCAGGTGTGGGGGCAAAAGCTGTGATCAGTAAATATTCTCAGCTCGCGGTCTATGAAAAACGCCTTGCACATTATGTAGTCGTTGATGAATTAAGCCATCGAGAAGACGTCAGCCAAATGATTGTCCTTGACCCAATTTCCGTTCAACAAAAAATGCAACATGCAGAACGTAAGGGGGCAATTTTGACTTATGTGGATGATTTATCCTTAGCCTTATCGCTCTTCCCATTAGTGCATGAAAAATCCGTCAGTATTAATACCACTGCCGCAGGTGGAAATGCTAGCTTAATGGCAGAAATGGACTAAGTCGTGAAAACAGATAAAAAAGTGGGGAATTCCCCACTTTTTTATGTTATGACATAAAAAAAACACCGCACTTCATTCCGAAAGTGCGGTGTTTTTTTATAACGTTTTTAATCTTCTAGTTTAGTGCCGTAGAAATAGCTATAACCAAATGGGCTTTGTTTATAGTCTTTCACCCGTGGGCTTAGTGCAGTGTTGGTGATAGAGTGTGCCACTGTGATCCAAGGGGCTTGTTCTTTAGCAATGACTTGGGCTTTTTTGTACAGTTCTGCACGTTCCGCTTGGTTGGATAAGCTAATCGCTTTATTTAATAACGCATCAAATTCGGCATTACTCCAACGAGCATAGTTACTGTTGCCAATATTTTCACTACTTAATAACGGAGATAAAAAGTTGTCTGGATCGCCATTGTCACCTGACCAACCGTATGTCCCTACAGTAAGCTCTCCAGCTTTGGTGCGCTTAATGTAGTCCCCCCATTCATAGCTGACCAGTTTAGTTTTGACTCCTGCTTTTGCCCAGTCATTTTGCATGACTTCTGCCATTCGGCGTGGATTAGGATTCGATGCCCGCACCACAGGTTGTACCCAAATTTCTGTCTCAAACCCGTTTGGATAACCTGCTTCGGCTAAAAGTTGTTTTGCTTTTTCAATATCAAAAGGATAGTCTTGCACGGCATCGTTATAGCTCCAAATTGTTGGCGGTAACACATTTTTTGCCATCACGCCTGCCCCTTGATACACCACATCAATAATTGCTTGTTTATCGGTGGCATAGTTTAGTGCTTGACGCACTTTCACATTATCAAACGGAGCTTTTTCGGTGTTAAACGCAATATAAGCGATATTTAAACCTTCTTTTGACATTAATTGCACTTTCGGGTCTGTTTTCATTTTTGCCAAATCTGCAATATTTGGGAAGTCGATCATATCGCAAGCCCCAGACTGTAATTTGGCATAACGCGTTCCCGCGTCTGGCACAATATCAAAAATTAAACGTTCAATGTCTGCTTTCGGCTTCCAATATTCTGGATTCGCGAAGAAACGAATTTTTTGTTCAAGCTGATAGCCCGCAAAAATAAAAGGTCCTGTGCCAATCGGTGTGGTGTCCACTTTTTCAGGCGTGCCTGCTTTCATCATCTTATCTGCATATTCAGCAGAGTAGATCGAAATAAAATCCATGCCTAAACTGGCTAAAAATGTGGCATCAGGTTTGTTTAAAGTAATTTTAACAGTGTAATCATCCACTTTTTCAACAGATTTCAACAGTTTGGGAAACTTCATCGCATTGAAGTAAGGATAAGTGCCTTTGGATACGGAATGATAAGGGTGGTCTTTATCCAATTGGCGATGGAAAGAGAACATCACATCATCCGCATTAAATTCACGACTAGGTTTGTATTCTTTCGTGCTGTGGAATTTCACCCCTTTACGTAAATGAAACGTATAAGTTAAACCGTCATCACTAATTTGCCAGCTTTCTGCTAATGCAGGTTCAATATCCGTTGAGCCACGTTTAAACTCAACCAAGCGATTATAAACTTGTTGTGAGCTTGCATTATAGGAAATTCCTTCCATCACGAGTGCAGGACTAAAACTACTCGGCGCACGGCTCACGCAGTTAATAAAGGTTTTATTGGCAGCTTGTGCCATATTGATGGCAAATAAGCCTGTTGCCAATAAAGAGAATGTTGTGGTTAATTTCATTGCGCCTCCTCGTCGTGAAAATAGCCTCTCAGTAAATCATCATAGGATTATACTAAAATAAACAGATAGGATAGACAAAAGAACTTCGGGTTTTAATTTATAACGAGTTGCTATAAAAGTGAACGAAAATTATCGTTAAATCATAAAAAATGTGGGATTGCCTGCAATCTTTGTTTGATTTGCTCAAATCTAAATCGCCAAGCAAACTGAAATGTGTTAAAATTTTGGACCGCACTTTTGTCTTATTCAGAGTAGGAATGAGCCTAAAGTGCGGTTTGTTTTTTAAATTTTTCATTGAAACAAGTAACCTCTCGTATGGGTTACCACTGTAAAGGAAACATTATGCCGATTATTACTTTACCTGACGGATCACAGCGTCAGTTTGAACAACCTGTTTCTGTGATGGACGTTGCCGCTAGCATCGGTGCTGGCCTTGCAAAAGCGTGTATTGCTGGACGTGTCAATGGTGAGCGTAAAGACGCGTGTGACGTGATCACCAATGACAGTAGCTTAGAGATTATTACCGCAAAAGATGAAGACGGTTTAGAAATTATTCGTCACTCTTGTGCGCACTTATTGGGGCACGCAATTAAGCAATTATTCCCAAATGTGAAAATGGCGATTGGTCCAACAATCGACAACGGTTTTTATTATGATATCGATTTAGACCGCTCTTTAACGCAAGAAGACTTAGATGCGTTAGAAAAACGTATGCTTGAGTTGGCGAAAACCAATTATGATGTAGTGAAAAAAGTGGTGAGCTGGCAAGAAGCTCGCGATACCTTTGAACAACGTGGTGAGCCATACAAAATGGCAATTTTAGATGAAAATATCGACCGTTGTGACACTCCAGCACTTTATCATCACCAAGAATATATCGATATGTGTCGTGGTCCACACGTACCCAATATGCGTTTCTGTCATCACTTCAAATTAATGAAAGTAGCAGGTGCATACTGGCGTGGTGACAGCAAAAATAAAATGTTACAACGTATCTACGGTACGGCTTGGGCAGATAAAAAACAATTAAGCGAATATTTAACCCGTTTAGAAGAAGCGGCAAAACGTGACCACCGTAAAATTGGTAAAGCATTAGATTTATATCATATGCAAGAAGAAGCACCGGGTATGGTGTTCTGGCACAATGACGGTTGGACGATTTTCCGCGAGCTTGAAACGTTTGTGCGTACCAAATTAAAAGAATACGATTACCAAGAAGTGAAAGGTCCATTTATGATGGATCGCGTACTTTGGGAAAAAACAGGTCACTGGCAAAACTACGGTGATTTAATGTTCACCACACAATCAGAAAACCGTGAATATGCGATCAAACCAATGAACTGTCCAGGTCACGTACAAATTTTCAACCAAGGTTTGAAATCGTATCGTGATTTACCAATTCGTATGGCGGAATTTGGTTCTTGTCACCGTAACGAACCATCAGGTTCATTACACGGTTTAATGCGTGTTCGTGGGTTCACCCAAGATGACGCACACATTTTCTGTACAGAAGATCAAATTGAAAGCGAAGTCACCTCTTGTATCAAGATGGTTTACGACATTTACAGCACATTTGGTTTCCAAAATATCCAAGTGAAATTGTCAACTCGCCCAGAAAAACGTATCGGTGCAGATGACATGTGGGATCGTGCAGAAGCAGGTCTTGCAGCAGCATTAGCGCACAACGGTCTTGAATATGAAATTCAAGAAGGGGAAGGCGCATTCTACGGTCCGAAAATTGAGTTCGCATTACGTGACTGTTTAGATCGTGAATGGCAGTGCGGTACAATTCAGTTAGACTTTGCATTACCAGGTCGCTTAAATGCGTCTTATGTTGCAGAAGATAACGACCGTCGTACACCAGTAATGATTCACCGCGCGATTTTAGGTTCTATCGAGCGTTTCATCGGTATTATCACCGAAGAGTACGCAGGTTTCTTCCCAGCGTGGTTAGCACCAACACAAGCCGTGGTGATGAACATTACCGATTCACAATCTGAATATGTCCAAAAAGTCGTGAAAACTTTATCTGACGCAGGTTTACGCGTGAAATCCGATTTACGTAACGAAAAAATCGGTTTCAAAATCCGCGAACACACCTTACGTCGCGTACCATATATGCTCGTTTGTGGTGATAAAGAAATCGAAGCGGGCAAAGTGGCAGTACGTACCCGTAAAGGTGCAGACCTCGGTACATTCACCATTGAAGAATTTTTAGAGATTCTGAAAAAACAAGTTCGTGCTCGTGAACTGAAATTACTTGGTGAAGAGTAGTTTTAAAGGTCGTAAATAACAAAAGTGCGGTAAAAATTACCGCACTTTTTTATTGTTTGCTTATTAGCTTTTCTATTTCATCAAATGGGCGATGAGCATATAGCCTGCGATGACTAATAAGATGATGCCTAAGAGTTTTCTGGCAACATCAGGATGTAAAATGCCGCGGATTTTCATGGAAAGAAAACTAGTGACAAATGAGCTTAATACGACAATTGCAACCACTGAAAAATTTACATAACCAATTTGCCAGCCGTAATCTAAATGAAATGGTGGGGTTTTAGATAAGTAACCATATAAGCTACCCAGCCCCCCGATCACCATCATATAGTTCGTATAAGGGGCGATTTGATGAGGTCTGACACTGCGAAGTTGTCCAATCAAGGGAGCCATAATTGAACCACCGCCAATGCCTGTCATACCCGCCACCGTACCACCAAATAAACATAACCCAGCACCTTTAAGGTTTTCACTTGTTTCAATGTCTTCTACTTTATTGGTTTTCACTAAAAAGAGTGTTCGAATAGCAAGCAGGGTTAATACACTAATGAATACCACGATAATGAACAAATCAGGTAAATAAAAGCTCGCCTCAAAGCCTAATTGCACGCCAATAATCATACCCACAGACCAAAGTAACATCGCTTTGAAGTTAATTTGGATTTTTTGTTTATAGAAGTAGGTCAAATTAATTAATGCAGAGCCGATCACTATGGTGAGTGAGGTTGCAGCGACCATCTGTAGTGGGAATTCAGGAAATAGGGTATATAAGATAGGCACCATCAGTACACCGCCCCCAATCCCAAATATAGCGGACATCAGATTTGTCATCATGCCGCATATAATAAGGATAGAAATTAACTGCAAACTCATACCATGACTCCATGTTTTTTATTGCATTATGTCTATTATCAGGCAAAACACTTATGATCACGCTCATATCGTGAAAAAATTTTTTAACGCTAATTCAAATCTGTGATCTAACTCACGATAGCTCTATGATGATTATCATAAGTCTTCATTTTCGTCTGTATTATGCTAATCCTGTATCTTTTTAGATGCCTTTATTTTTGGACTCAATATAAGAACAGGAGGACGTTATGTTCATGACCATCGCCAGCTTTCTCGTGGTAACGGGAATTGTGGCATACATTTCGTGGAAAAAAACAAAAGGTGATGATTTAAGCACCTCAAAAGGCTATTTCTTAGCAGGGCGTGGGTTGAGTGGACTCGTAATTGGTTGCTCAATGGTATTAACTTCATTATCAACAGAGCAACTTATTGGGGTCAATGCCGTTTCGTATAAAGGAAATTTCTCCATTATTGCTTGGACAGTACAATCAGTGATCCCATTGTGTTTCTTAGCATTGTATTTGTTACCAAAATACATCAAAAATGGGTATACCACCATTCCAGAATTCTTTGAAAATCGTTTTGACCGTCAAACACGTTTGATCATGTCCGCGCTTTTCTTAGTGTTCTACCTTTTCATCGTGATTCCAACCGCACTTTATACGGGAGCAATCGCATTCAACAAAATCTTTAACTTAGAAACTGTTTTTGGCATTAGCTATGGTCAATCTATTGTTTATACGGTTGTTGCGATTGGTATTGTTGGTGCAATTTATGCGATTTTCGGTGGTTTAAAAGCGGTTGCGGTTTCTGATACAGTGAACGCGGTCATCTTGGTGATCGGTGCGTTATTAGTGCCAATCTTTGCATTAGCGCATTTAGGTGATGGCAGCATTTCTGAAGGTCTTAAAGTGATTACCACAACGCACGTTGAGAAATTTAATGCAATTGGGAGTGCAACAGATGCGGTGCCTTGGCCTGCAATGTTTACAGGTATCTTAATTGTAAACTTCTTCTATTGGACAACGAACCAAGCGATCGTACAACGTGCATTAGGGGCGAGAGACTTAAAAGCAGGTCAAAAAGGGATTCTTTTAGCCGCATTATTCTTATTAACTTTACCTGTAATTCTTAACTTACCAGGCTTATTAAGTTTCCATATTCTTGGGGATGGCTTAAATCCAATTGATACGTCTTACCCAGCATTAGTGAATAAAGTATTACCAACATTCTTACAAGGTTTCTTTATTGCAGCATTATTCGGTGCGATTTTAAGTACATTCAACTCATTCTTAAACTCAGCAGCGACAATCTACTGTAAAGACTTATTACCATCAATTAGTAAAAAACAACGCACAGAACAAGAACTTATCGCTCACGCGAAAAAAGTATCAACCATTATGGCGATCTTAACCATGATCATTGGACCATTATTGATGTTCGGTACAGACGGTATCTTCTTGTTAACTAAACGTTTTGCAGGCTTTGTCAACATTCCAATTGTTGCGTTATTTGCGGTCGGTTTATTTAATAAAACGGTCTCAGGTTTAGCTGCACGTATTGCCTTGTTATTGCATGTTGTTTTATATTTCTGCATTGTTTGGGTATTCCAAGTCAAAGTCAACTTCGTTTACGTCATGGCAGCGCTATTCGTATTCGACGTGGTAGTAATGTTAGTACTCGGTCGATTCTTGAAACGTGAACCGTACGAAGAAAGCAAAGAAAACAAAGACGGCGTAGATTTAACTTATTGGGAACATGCTCGTGTCACCGTAGCGTCATTAGTACTCGGTTTATTGGCATTACACGCATTCTTATCACCAATTGGTTTAGCCTCACCAGAAGGTCAACCAGGCTTAATTTTAGGTATCTATGCCGTGTTACAAGTGATCGTATTATTCGTATTCCGTACGAAAAAATCTGCGATGTAGGTCATCGTAAAGCAGAGGTGTAAATAATGAATATTGTCTATATTCTCTTAGATCAAGTGAGAAAAGATATGCTTGGTGCCTATGGGCACCAAGTGGTAAAAACGCCGAATATTGATCGATTAGCACAAGAGGGGATTCGCTTTAATAATGCGTTTACTCCCGCATCAGTTTGTGGACCAGCAAGAACGTCATTGTTCACAGGGTTAATGCCTTCTACACACGGCATCATTAAAAATGGAGAAAAAGGCGGCACTGGCGAAATTAGCAAACAAGCCCCCAATATTGCGAGATTAGCGGGATATAACAGCTATGTTGTGGGGAAATGGCACGTAGGGACAAAATCGGTACCAGAAGATTACGACATTAAAGGACATAATTTCGATGGTTATGGTTATCCAGGCAGTGGGGTGTATAAAAACTTAGTGTTTAACCAACCGCCAACACATTCTAACCGCTACCACGAATGGCTATTAGAAAAAGGGCACCCAATTCCTGAAGTCAGTCGTGCATATTTTGGTGATAATCCACATTTACGTGTGCAAGAATTATGTGGCTTATTATCAGGTACAAAAGCAGAAACCATCCCTTATTTCATCATTGATGAAGCAAAACGCTATATCAAAGAATCACTTGATGAACATAAACCGTTCTTCACTTGGATTAACTTCTGGGGCCCGCATACACCTTGTATCGTGCCTGAGCCGTATTATTCAATGTACAGCAAGGATGATGTGGTTCTCGATGAAAGTTTCTTCAAGCCGCTCGAGGGTAAACCAGGTCACTTCCGTACTATTTCAAAAATGTGGGGGATGTGGGAAGCGAGCGAAGATCATTGGAAAGAAGTGATCACAAAATTCTGGGGATACATCACCTTAATTGACGATGCAATCGGTGAGTTATTAGCTTACTTAGAAGAACACAATCTCTATGACAAGACGTTCATTGTCGCCACCGCCGATCACGGTGATGCAATGGGCGCACATCGAATGATTGAAAAAGGGGAGTTCATGTTTGACACGACCTACAACATTCCATTGATTGTGAAAGATCCAAAATCTGACCGCGTAAATGAACAAGATGACAATTTAGTTTATTTACACGACTTAACGTCAACCGTGTATGACATCGCAGAACAACCTATTCCAGACGCATTCCAAGGGGAAACCTTGCTGCCAATTACACGTGAAAAACAACACAATGATCGTAAAGGTCTTTTGGCGCAACTTGCAGGACATTTCGTGTATTTTGAACAACGTATGTGGCGTCGTAAAGATTATAAACTCGTCTTTAACGCAACTGACGTATGCGAATTATATGATGTTCGTAACGATCCAGGCGAAATGCATAATCTTTTCTATGACGAACGCTATCGTGACATCAGAAAAGAAATGCTGGAGGAAATGCGCGTCGAAATGAAACGACTGGGTGATCCACTGGAAAATTGGCTTTATCGCATTATTGATGAAGTCTAATCAACAAAAAGGCGGACAACAGTTCGCCTTTATCCCCTATAATAATAAAAAATGGACCGCACAAGCAGAATCAGCGAAGGAAATCAGGCGATGGAAAACCACAATATCCAACCAGAAGACTTAAAATATTGCCAACTGACTCACTTACATCAATTAACCAAAGGCATGACCGTTTATCAGCAAGGGGAAGTCGCACAAGAATTTTATTATATCAAACAAGGACTCGTCGGCTTATATCATACCTTAGACAACGGCAAAGAAAGTTTAGTCCGCTTATATCGTCAAGGCGACTATTTTGGTTTTAGAACCCTATTTGGACTAGGGGACAGCCGTTATCATTGCAATGCCAAAATTCTCATTGAAGCAGAAATTGTGCGCATCAAACCCGAAAATATTGAACAATTTTTCCTACACAACGCGCAACTCAGCAAATCCTTATTACAAACCTTAGCCAATGAATTGCGCGATGCAGAACAACGTCTGGCAAAAAGTGCCTATTTACGCACCTTAGATCGTGTAATTGATAGTCTTTACTTCTTAACCAATAACTTCCCGTATTACAACTGGACCTATCGTGAAATTGCCGAATATGCGGGTTGTGAAACCGAAACTGCCATTCGTATCGCCAAAGAACTCAAACAAAATGGCTTGTTCTCCGAATTATTACCCAACCCCAAAAATAAATAACCTGTGTTTTACACAAACCTTGGAGTGAACAATGGCATTTTTCTCACCAAAACCGCATTTTCATTTAATGGCAAAGCCAAGTAGTTTCCATTGTAATATCCAATGTGAATATTGCTTTTATTTAGAAAAAGAACAGGATTTTGGTCAACAAGCGGCATTTATGTCGCAAGATACCCTCAAAAACTACATAAAAAACTACATTGAATCATACGCAGGCAATCAGGTCGATTTTGCATGGCAAGGGGGAGAACCGACATTATTAGGCTTAGATTTCTTTAAAACTGCGGTCAAATTTCAACAAGAATTAGCAAACGGAAAAACCATCACCAATGCCTTTCAAACCAATGGGATAGCCCTCAATCGCCAATGGGCAGAATTTTTTAAACAACATGATTTTTTAATCGGCTTATCCATCGATGGCTTAAGTGCGGTACATAACCGCTACCGCATTACCAGCACAGGACAACCCACTTACGATCGTGTTGTAAAAGCCCTTGAATTATTAAAAGAATATCAAGTGAACTTCAATACGCTCACTGTGATTAACGATCAAAACTGGCAAAAAGGCAAAGAAACCTACCAAGCGTTAAAAGCGCTGGGCTCAACCTTCATGCAGTTTATCCCCATTGTTGAAAGAGCAGTAGACACGAACATAAAACCAACAACCTCTTTTTCAGTCTCACCAGAAGGCTACGGCATCTTCCTCTTTGATGTCTTCCAAGAATGGATAAAAGAAGATGTCGGACGCATTTTTGTCTTAGAGTTTGACAACTTACTTGGACAATGGCTTGGTTACCCATCGAGCAGCTGCATCCACCAAGCCACTTGTGGTAAATCCTTAATTGTTGAAGCCAATGGTGATGTCTATTCCTGTGACCATTACGTCTACCCAGAACACCGCATCGGCAACCTCAACCAACAAACATTAGTGGAATTAGTCTTATCCCCGCAACAACAGCAATTTGGTTTAGCGAAACAACAATTAACCTCACTTTGCCAACAATGTGAATTTAAATCCATTTGTCACGGCGGCTGCCCAAAACACCGTATTGTTGAAGTGCCTAATAATACATTCAAACATAATTATTTGTGTCAGTCGTATCGTTATTTCTTTAGCCAAACCGCACCGCACATGAAACAAATGCGACAAAAAATTTTAAATGCTCAATAGGATTCAATCATATTCAATGGGAGTCTGCTATGCACATACAACCTATCAAACACATCACACCAGAACTGGAGCTGTCCCGCTATAACCACATCCCCGTCTTAACCCTAAATCACCCCGTGGGACAAGCAAAAATTGCGCTACAAGGCGCACAATTACTACAATGGCAACCACAAGGACAACAAGAAGTATTATGGCTCAGTGAGATTGAACCGTTTGAATTAGGGGTGGCAATTCGAGGCGGCATACCGCTTTGCTATCCATGGTTTGGCAATAAACAACAACCAATTCATGGCACCGCACGTTTAACCTTATGGGCATTGAGCGACTACCACATCACAGCCGAACAAGTGCGGTTAGTTTTTTCCTTATTTAACCAAATCGAACAACTGGAAGCCAAAGTTACCATGACGTTTAACCAAGATTGCCAGATTGAATTTACACATTATGGCAAAGAACCTGCCCAAGTCGCGTTACACACCTATTTTCGCCTCAGCAACATCACACAAATTGACGTCAATCAATTACTCGAGCGCGGATTCAACGCCATCACGCAACAACACGAAGTGTTACCATGCACACGCCGTATCACAGAACACGTAGACTGCGTCTATACCTTGCCAAGCCCACAAACACACCGCAACACCATCAACGATCACGGATTTGCCCGACAACTGATCATCGAACACCAAAACATCAGCAACCTCGTATTATGGAACCCATGGCATCAGCCCATGAGCGCCATGCAACCGACCGATTACCAACAGATGCTATGTTTAGAAAGTGCTCGAATTTCGCACCCATTACAAACAGGTGAACACCTTGCAGTAAAAATACAGTCACGCACACAAGCATAACCGCAACATTGTTTTCGCAGCTTTTTTCAGTTTTTCGAAGCAGGAGAAGACGTTACGTATTGCATAAGTCGCTAAAATCCAGTAGAATCTGGTCCGTTTTTGTTCATTTTTGAACGCAAAATCATCGTTTTCTGCTAAAGCAGAAGCGCGCAAGATAAACCAATAGAGGAATAAGACTATTAAAACCGTAAAAAAAGCACCCGTTGCGAATCGTCCGAATCGTATTAATGATGAAATTCGAGTAAAAGAAGTTCGTTTGATTGATCAAGATGGCGAACAAGCTGGTATTGTATCAATTCAACAAGCGTTAGAAATGGCAGAACACGCTGAATTAGATCTTGTTGAGATTAGTCCAAATGCAGAGCCGCCCGTGTGCCGCATTATGAATTACGGTAAATTCCTGTATGAAAAAGGAAAAGCGGCAAAAGAACAAAAGAAAAAACAAAAAGTCGTACAAGTGAAGGAAATTAAATTCCGTCCAGGAACCGACGAAGGCGACTACCAAGTCAAATTACGCAGCCTCATGCGTTTCTTAGAAGAAGGCGACAAAGCAAAAATTACCGTGCGTTTCCGCGGGCGCGAAATGGCACACCAAGACATCGGTTTAGACGTCTTAGAGCGTGTAAAAAATGACCTTGCAGACATTTCTGTGGTCGAATCGGCACCAGGCAAACTCGAAGGACGCCAAGCCGTCATGGTCCTCGCCCCGAAAAAGAAATAATTTCAGCCAATAATCGCAAAAAACATTTGCCAAAAACAGACGAGTTCTATAAAATTCGTCTGTTTTTCTTTCTGAAAAACCCAAATGAATCAGGCACACTACGCAGCCTGATAAATTGGTCAACAGGTCGTAAAATATTCGCGACCAGAATCGAGAAATAATCAGTGCTAAACAAGTAATATCGCAAGGTATTCGCCTAATTATCAGTGTTTAACAAAACAATGCGGAGTTATTTAACAATGCCTAAAATTAAAACAGTACGTGGTGCGGCGAAGCGTTTCAAGAAAACAGCTTCTGGCGGTTTCAAACGTAAACAATCTCACTTACGTCACATTTTGACTAAAAAGACAACTAAGCGTAAACGTCATTTACGTCATAAATCCATGGTTGCGCAAGCAGACCAAGTTTTAGTAGTAGCGTGCTTACCATACGCCTAACCCGCGTGTTGAGTACTGTCGTACGATTAGTGAAATTTTTAGAAAATAGACAAGAGGAGATTTAATCATGGCTCGTGTAAAACGTGGTGTTATTGCAAGAGCACGCCATAAGAAAGTACTTAAGGCGGCTAAAGGTTATTATGGTGCACGTTCACGTGTTTATCGTGTTGCGTTCCAAGCGGTAATTAAAGCTGGTCAATATGCGTACCGTGACCGTCGTCAACGTAAACGTCAATTCCGTCAATTATGGATTGCACGTATCAACGCTGCAGCGCGTCAAAATGGTTTATCTTACAGCAAATTCATCAACGGCTTGAAAAAAGCGTCAGTGGAAATTGACCGTAAGATCTTGGCAGATATTGCCGTATTCGACAAAGTGGCATTCGCTGCATTAGTTGAAAAAGCAAAATCAGCACTGTAATTTACGCTTAGCGTAAAGATAAATGAGGACGCCATTACGGTGTCCTTTTTTATTTCGCAAGACAGAGCCCCCTAAAGAAGATAACCCCTCTTATCCCCCTCGACTCAACCCCAAATCCCACTCGTTTTATATCCCAAACAGACAGCGTTTTTCTTCATCTAGCATCCATTATTTAACGTTGTTTAACATTGTTTAACATTGTTTAACCCAAGCCTATATTCAACGCCATTCCCGCCCCAAAACCTCGAGTTGTTATCAAAAAATAAACAATCACAACACAAGCAAAATAAAATAATTAGAGAAGAATAAAAAGACAATAATTAATTCTTCATCAATTCAAAATAAAACCAATTAAAAAATTAATCAAAAAGTAAACGGATTATATTTATTTTAAATAATGAATTGATTTATTAATAACCTTGATTAATTTTATTATTGTTTAATAAATATAAATAACTGATTATATTTGAATCATCATTAATAAAACCTAATTTATTAATGATGATTAATTTAATTTATTAAATAGATTAATTTCAATCAATATTTGATTTATTATTAAACATAAGTTTTATTTTTAAACGGGAATGGATTTATATTTATTCATTTAAAACAAAAAACGAAAAAAAATATTGTACTCCACACAAAAATAGATAAAATTTGTTGCGTATTTAGTTGGTACATAGGATATCGTTCAATTAAATATAAAAAGGATTAATTGGATAAATAAAAGTCGTATAAGTGAACCAAGGAGAAAAACTTAATGAATTTATCGAAAATTGCCGCAGGATTAGCGGTATCGTTTGGCTTAGTGAGTAATGTTATTGCGATGGATTCGATGCCTGCAGCTCCAAGTCAAGCAGCTCCAAGTCAAGCAGCTCCATCTCTTTTAGAGAAAAATACTTATTCTAAATCACTATTAGAAAAAGCTAAGGAGAGATTTGATCGACTAAGTAGTGATTTGGATATAGATAAAAGGTTGTCAAGTATATCGTCATCATTAGAACATTCTTCGAATCCATTATTTTTAGAGTTTTCGGATGAAGAAGTTGAGAAATTATTTGATTATTATGGATATGGTGAGGCAATTATACGGTTAGGTAATATGGCAAATGATCCCGAAAAATTTAAACATTATTACCCATTAGTTGTTCTAAACGATGAGATTAATATTAATAAAAATAAGATAGATGATAATTTAGAAGGTATAAAAATTATTGGCGATTCTATAAATAGAGTTGCATCTAATAAAGCTGATATTGATGATCTTATAAAGAACTCAAATAAAATAGAAGAAAATAAAAAGTTAATAGAAGATAATAAATCTATTCTTGATGAGAATACTAAAAATATATCAGAAAATAAAAAATTAATTAATGATAACAAATCAGCAATTGAGGTAATTGGAAAAGATATTGTTGAAAATAATAATAAAATTGCGCTTAATAAAAAAGCAATTGAAACAATGAACAAACAATTATCTTCACGTTTAGATAATTTAAATAAATCGCTTAAAAGCGGTTTAGCAACCCAATCCGCGTTAAATGGTTTATTCCAACCATATAACATCGGTAAAATGAATGTAAGTGCTGCATTAGGTGGCTACAAGTCACACAATGCCCTTGCAGTTGGAGCGGGCTTCCGCTTTAACAAAAATGTCGCCGCGAAAGCTGGAATTTCTTCAAGCTTTGACGGTTCCGCCTTATCTTACAACATGGGAGTAAATTACGAGTTCTAATATTTTTTAACTTAGATTTTTGTTCATTTTGAATCAAAGGCTAATATTTCGGCTTGCTTTAAAAATTAAAGGATGAATTTTTAAAAACTCCACCCTCAATCTATACACCAAGAAATATTAGCTATCATCCGAAAAAGCTATCTTACTTCGTTAAGATAGCTTTCTCTCTATATACCCAACCACATATACATATCGCGCGTTCGCCTTCACCGCTCACAATAACTCATTTTTTAAACCCCAAGATCATCTTTCGCCTCATCTTCATACGCCCTCAGCCCAAAACCTTGACAATACCTAGAGTAATATTAATACATCAATGCCCCGATAATCTTGCGCCTGCTCCTGAATTAACACCAACCGTTTCCAAGTAACAAAATAAATCAGTGGCGAGAAATTAGGCGACATCTCGTTAAATCCCCCTTATTAAATATTACGTCTCGCGAAATTCCCTCTTTTATGAAAGGTTAGAAAGGTTACGTCTAAATGATAAGATAAACTAATCTAATGCCATTGAAATTCGCTAAATCAGGAGCCGCTAATAAGCGATCAAGTAAGTCAAAGGAAATCTCTAAACGATCAGCGTCTTCCGCATCAATATTGAAAGCGTTCATCATTCATCTCGCTTTCCCGCAAACTTTCCCGCAAACTTAACGCATGTCTTCATCACGACCATAAAAACGCAGCATGATTACCATCGTCCACCACGAACCCCTGCCCAATAAAAAAGAGCCACGTTAACCGTAGCTCTTTTCATCATTTAAAATAGAGTAGGGGCAAAATTAAAACTCAAAGTTTACACCCACATTGTATGCCATACCGCCACCACTTGTGCTAGTAGACACACCCGCTTTCGCTGCCACTTTCTCGTTAAAGCGGTAACCCATACCAACAGCAAGCGCAGTACGATCACGATAACCACCCACAGCCGCACTCACGTTAAATTTACCTACGTTATACGGTTGGAATAACCCTGTTAACGCCGCTTGTGTTGCAAGACCTTTTCTAACTTCTTTTTCAAGATTTGTAACACGGTAATCTAATACTGCAATATTGTCTCGGTTGATCGCAATATTATCTCTGTTGATGGCAATATTGTCTCGGTTGATGTCAATATTGTCTCTGTTTATCGCAATATTAGTTTTGTTAATATCAATCGCGGTTTTATTAGTTGCGATATTCGCTGTATTGGTTGCAATATCAGCTTTATTGGTTGCAATATCAGCTTTATTGGTCGCAATGTCTGCTTTGTTGGTTGCAATATCAGCTTTATTGGTCGCAATATCAGCTTTGTTGGTCGCAATGTCTGCTTTGTTGGTCGCAATGTCTGCTTTGTTGGTTGCAATATCAGCTTTGTTGGTCGCAATGTCTGCTTTGTTGGTTGCAATATCAGCTTTGTTGGTTGCAATATCAGCTTTGTTGGTTGCAATATCAGCTTTGTTGGTTGCAATATCAGCTTTGTTGGTTGCAATATC